>DASTDQ010000726.1:0-4072 GCA_035710305.1 Vicinamibacterales bacterium
TCGTCCACGACGACCGGCCGCTTCTCGATGACGCCGACGCCGAGAATCGCCACCTGCGGCTGGTTGATGATCGGCATGCCGAACTGGGAGCCGAACTGACCGGGATTGGTGATGGTGAAGGTGCCGTCGTGCACCTCTTCCGGCTTGAGCTGCTTGGTCCTCGCGCGCTCGGCGACGTCGGCGATCGCGCGGCTGAGGCCGAGCAGGTTCTTTTCGTCGGCGGACCTGATAACCGGCACGATCAGACCGCCCTCGAGCGCGACGGCGATGCCGAGGTTGATATCCTTCTTGTAGAGGATGTTGTCGCCGTCGAGCGACGCGTTGACGATCGGAAAGCGACGGAGCGACGTGACGACCGCCTTCGCGATGAACGCCATGTAGGTCAACTTCGTGTTGAGGCGTTCGTAATCTGCTTTCCTCTCGCGCCTGATGCGCTCGACGGTCGAGAAGTCCACGTGAAACACCGAGTGCACGTGAGCCGACGTGCGACGGCTCATGATCATGTGCTCGGCGATCTTCTTGCGCATCACCGACAGCGGCTTGATCTCGACGCCGGATTGGGGACCGGGAACCTCCTGAGGCCTGAGCCCTGAGCCCTGGGGCCTGAGGCCTGAGGCCTGGGGCTTCTCCAGGTATTCCAGGATGTCCTGCTTGGTGACGCGGCCGCCGAGGCCCGAGCCCTTGATGCGGGTCACGTCCACGTTGTGCTCGCGCGCGACCCGCCGGACGAAGGGAGAGGTCCGCAGGCCGGCCGGCTCTGGGCTCTCGACCCTGGACTCCGGGCTTTCGGCTCTCGGTTCTCGGCTCTGGGCTCTCGGCCCTGGGCTCGGAATTGGGGATTCGGGCGTTGGGAGTTGGGCGTTGGGCGTTGGAACTTCGGACGCTTGCCCGATGGTGGCCACCACGCTGTCCACCGCGACGGTCTCGCCCTCCTTCACCTTGATCTCGATGAGAACGCCGGCCGCTGGCGCCGGTATCTCCGCATCGACCTTGTCGGTGGAGATCTCGAAGAGCGGCTCGTCGATGCCGACGGTGTCCCCCACCTTCTTGATCCATCGCACGATCGTGCCCTCGGCGATCGACTCGCCCATCTGGGGCATGCGGACCGGTGTTGACATAGTCTGGGGTCAGACCCCATGAGTCGATGCGTGTCATGGGGTCTGACCCCAGTATACGGGGTTCGCTAGAATACACGGCGACCCCCCAATGGCGGACCTCCGGAAAACCCTGCTCATCGTCGACAGCGAGGAAGAGACGCGCGACGCGATCACGGCGACGCTGCGCCGCGACTATCGCGTGCTGCGGGCCGCCACGGGCGAAACCGCTCTTCACATGATGCAGAAGGAGAGCGTCGACCTGATGCTGCTGGACGTGCACCTCCCCGGCATCAGCGGATTCGAGGTCCTCAAGATCACCAAGGAGAACTATCCGCGGATCGAGGTCGTGGTGCTGTCGAGAACCAAGGAGCTGGACACGGCGATCGAGGCAATGCGTCACGGGGCGTATCACTTCATCTCGAAGGACTTCGACGCCGAGGCAATCCGCGCGTGCTTCGCCAACGCCGCCGAGCGGCAGGATCTCAGCCGGGACGTCACGCGGCTGCGCGAAGAAGTCGCCGAGCAGAACGAGCGCGAGTTCGTCGTCGGCCCGAGCCGCACGACGCGGTCGGTGGTCGAGCTGGTCAACAAGGTGGCCAAGCTGTCGGCAACCGTGCTCATCCTCGGCGAGAGCGGCACCGGCAAGGAGCTGCTCGCGCGGCTCATCCATCGCGAATCGGGCCGGCCCGGCGCGCCGTTTGTCGCCGTCAACCTGGCGGCCATACCGAAGGAGCTCGTCGAGAGCGCGCTGTTCGGCCACGAAAAGGGCGCCTTCACGGGCGCCATCCGCCAGCAGATCGGCAAGTTCGAGCTCGCCGCCGGCGGCACGCTCTTCCTCGACGAGATCGGCGATCTCCGCTACGAGGTGCAGGCGAAGCTGCTCCGCGCGATCCAGGAGGAAGAGATCGAGCGCGTGGGCGGCACACATCCCATCAAGACCGATCTCCGGCTCATTGCCGCCACCAACGTCGATCTGGACAAGGCGGTGAAGGAAGGCCGGTTCCGCGAGGACCTCTACTACCGCCTCAACGTGATCCCGATCCGCATGCCGGCGCTGCGCGACCGGATGGAGGACCTGCCCGATCTGGCGCGCTTCTTCCTCCGACGCTACAACACGAAGTTCCGGAAGAACATCCAGGGCATCGCTGAATCCACGCTCGACGTCCTCAACGCGTACTGGTGGCCGGGCAACATCCGCGAGCTCGAAAACCTGATCGAGCGGCTCGTGGCCGTGTCTGACAAGGACTGGATCACCGACGACGACCTGCCCTACGAGCTGCACATGGCCAGGCTCGACAACCAGGGATCGCCGGGCGAAAACCTGCTCGAACGCGCGCTCGCGACCTTCGAGCGCAACTTCATCGTGCGCGCCCTCGAGAAGTCCGCGTGGAACGTGACCGCGACGGCCCGAACGCTGGGCCTTCCGCTGAGCACGCTGAAGTTCAAGATGGACAAACTCGAGATACGCGAGCTCGCGCGCAAAATTAGAGGAAATTGAACGGAACCCGGCGCGTTCTGGCGCGCCGGGTCACAGGGGGGAACTGGGCGGAACGTTCCGCCGTAGTGCGTCGAGCTACTTCTTGGGAAGCACCGCGTCCTTGAGTTGCTTGGCGATACGTGCCTTGACGACCGTCTTCGCCGGAATCTTGATGGCCTCGCCCGTCGCGGGGTTGCGGCCCATGCGGGCCTTCCGCTTCTGGACGACCAGCTTCACCATGCCCGGCAGTACGAACTCTCCCGAGCGCTTGAGTTCCTTTTCTGAAAGCGTGGTCAACTCGTCGAAGAACTCTCTCGCCTGGGTACGCTTCACCTCGAACCGTTCGGCGAAGTGCGAGAACAATTCCGATTTGCCCATTCTCCGGGCCTCTGCCATCACGACCCCCCAGTCTTGTGCGCGCCGACCTTTAGGCCGCAACGCAGTTGCGCGCGCTCTTCACTGCCGCGGAAACTCTAGTGAAATCGCGTAATGCTAGCGCGCACCCGATACGCTGTCAACGAAACACGCCGCACGATCGGTCGATTTCGGCCTGAAGTGCTAGAATTTTTTCCCCATGTCAAGCACAGCGACGATCGAGACCTTCCCGAGTCCTCGACCGGATCGGGAGTTCGAGATCTCGATCAGCTGTCCTGAGTTCACGTCCGTCTGCCCGAAAACCGGCCTCCCCGACTTTGGCGAGATCCGGATCACCTACGTGCCGGGCGATCGCTGCATCGAGCTGAAGTCGTTGAAGTACTACATGATCGGGTTCCGCGACCGCGGCATCTTCTACGAGGCAGCGACCAACCAGATCCTCGACGACCTGGTCCAGGCCTGCCAACCGCGCCGGATGACCGTCGTCGGCGACTTCACCGTCCGCGGGGGGATCAAGACCGTCGTGAAGGCGTCGTATCCAGCTTGACCATGGCGGGCAGGCTACCGACGACCAGTTATCGGCTCCCGGCCAGTCTCGCTACCGTCGCGCCAAGGTGGGTCTCAGTTGCGTCCCAGAATTCGACGACGAGCGGGTGACGCTCCAGCGCTTGCTGCACGAGCCCGCGCCGGACGCCCTTGCCGCGGCCGTGTATCAGGCGCACTTCTCTGAACCCCGCGTCGTGCGCCGCGGTGACGTACTCCTCGACGACGGACTGGACGTCGCGCGGCGCGAAGGCGTGAAGGTCGAGCGTGTCCTCGATCGGGATGTGCATCTCTAGCTGGTAGCACATTCTCCTACCGCGGGCGCGAATCGGGCGGGCAGTTTTCTCAACATCCGAACGGCCTCTCCGCGTTTTCCCGCCATTCGGCCGCGGGAACGACCCCTGCACGACACCGGTGGATGGCCGCGCCCGTTCCTGTTCCCGGCGACCTTGTCCGCATCCGCGACGAGCGCTGGACGGTCACCCGCCACGCGCGAGGCCTCGACGCCGGGGTGCTGGAAGTGTGCGGCCGGGACCGGACCAACTTCGGTGCGCGCGCCTCGTTCCTGCTCCCGTTCGAC
>DASTDQ010000727.1:0-2014 GCA_035710305.1 Vicinamibacterales bacterium
TGGCCCTCGACACCACGACACCGTCGGGCAGCTGCGCCCTTGCCGCCGACGGCGTCGTGCTTCGCGAGGAAGGCAGTAACGCGTCCCGTTCGGCGGCCGCGCGCTTGCCCGCCGATCTGATGACGATACTGGAGCGGGCACAACGGAGGCTCGACGAGGTCGAGGTCTTTGCCGTCGCGACGGGTCCGGGATCGTTCACAGGGCTTCGCATCGGGATCGCGACAATGCAGGGCCTCGCGTTTGCGGCAGGGAAGCCGCTCGTCGGTGTCTCCGGACTCGAGGCGCTTGCGCGGATCGGGCTGGAAGAGGCGGCCGGCAGGAGGATCGCCGCATGGGTTGACGCCTGGAGAGGCGAGGTCTACGCCGCGCTCTACGAGCAGGGCAGCGAGGTCGAACCCGTCGTCGCTCGTCCTGACGTGCTGCTGTCGCAATACGCCGGCGAACCCACCCTGTTCATCGGCGACGGCGCGCGAACGTATCGAGAGCAGATCCACGCGCGGGGCGGCCCGGCCTGGCGCGTCGCTGACCCGGCCGCGCCGATGCTGGCCGGTACGATCGCCACTCTGGCCGCGTCGCTGGTCGCGGCGGGCACCGCGCCTCCTCCTCATCTGATTCGGCCGCTCTACGTGCGTCGAACGGACGCGGAGCTGGCGAGGCACGGTCGTGCCACCGGATAGCCCGCCGGAGTACTGGATCGATCGCCTCCAGAGCGATGCGGATCTCGACGGTGTCCTCGAAGTCGAGGCGGAGACGTTCACCAATCCGTGGACCCGCGAGATGTACGCGTGGGAGCTGCAGAACCGCTCCATCTGCCACATTTTCGTCGTGCGGACTCCGGACCGTCCCGTCGTCGGCTTTTGTGCGTTCTGGCTGGTCGTTGACGAGATTCACGTCAACAACGTGGCCGTCCTGCCCGGGCTCAGGGGACGGGGGATGGGCACCGCCCTTATGCACCGGGTGTTCGAGGAGGCGGCCCGGCTGGGCGCGCGCCGGGCCACGCTCGAGGTCAGGGAGTCGAACGAGGGCGCCCGCAGGTGGTACGAATTCCTGGGCTTCCGCGTTGCCGGAACCCGGCGGCATTACTACACCAACCCCGTCGAAGACGCCCTCATTCTGTGGAGGGAGGACTCTGCCGGGCCGGCGTGACGTCAGGATTGAGCCCGGGTCACACGTGTGTTACCGTGATCTCACAATGCGTTTCCTTCTTCAGTAAAAGGAGGGTGCGGCCATGAGCGCAGCTGAAGCCCAGGAGGTAAAGAACCTCCTGCTGCGGAGCAACGAGCAGTACCGCCAGCTTTCGGAACGTCATCATCAGCTCGACGATCGCCTCCACGAACTCACCGCACGACCGTATCTCACAGACTCACAACGATTCGAAGAAGTCACCTTGAAGAAGCGGAAGCTCGCTCTCAAGGACCAGATGGAGCAGATGGCGCTCGAGTACGCCAAGACACATATCCGGGCTTCCTGACCGCGCGTCGCCCGGTCGTCGGTCCCGGCTCTTACTCATGCGAATCGATCCAGCCGGGTGGCCGTTCGTCCTCGGGGGCAGTGCGCTGGCGGTGCTCGCCTGGCTGCTTGGCGGCCCGGTCTATGGCGCGACGCTGCTCGCGCTGCCCGCGTTTTTCCTCTTCTTCTTCCGTGACCCGGAGCGGACCCATCACGCACCGGCGCTGGGCGTGGTTTCACCCGCCGACGGCCGGGTCATGGTGGCGGGCGCGCCCACGGGCGAGGCCGTCCCGCCCGGCCGATGGCAGCAGATCAGCATCTTCCTGTCCCCGCTCGACGTGCACGTCAACCGGATACCGGTCAGCGGGCGCGTCACTCGCGTGGAGTATCATCCCGGTCGGTTCCTGCCGGCCTACCGTCGCGAGTCGGGCGACCTGAACGAGCACACCGAAGTCGTGATCGAGCAGCGCGGCCAGCAGGTCGTCGTCCGGCAGATCGTCGGCGTGCTGGCTCGCCGCATCGTGTGCCGCACGACGGAAGGCGCGGAGGTCCGGGCCGGCGATCG
>DASTDQ010000728.1:0-3590 GCA_035710305.1 Vicinamibacterales bacterium
ACCGACCTCTCGTCCTGCGACATGACCGCAGAGATCGTGCGCGTCGCACGTTCGCTGCCGCCGGGCCTCGTCGATGTCATCGTGGGGGGCCACTCGCACGACCTGATGGGTCACCAGATCGAGGGCGTGGCCATCTCCGAGGCGTATTCAGCAGGCCGCGCCTTCAGCCGCGTCGATGTGATCGTCGATCGCGCGACGAGGCGGGTGCTCGAGCGGCGCAGCTTCGCGCCTCGCGATCTCTGCGCGCGAGTGGACCCGGGAACGGCCAACTGCGCCCCGGATGCCGCGGCCAGCGCGCGCGTGCCGGCCGAGTATGAGGGGGCTCCCGTCACGCCCGATCCCGCAATTACCAAAGTGATCGCGCCGGCAATCGAAGCAGCGGCAACTCTGAAGAAGTCGCCCGTTGGCGTCACGCTGGACACGCCGGTACGAATCGGCGACATCGGCAATTCGCCGCTCGGGAATCTCTTTACGGATGCGTACCTCGCAGCGGTTCCCGGCGCCGACGTCGCGATCAACAACACGGACGGCGGTCTCCGCACGGACCTGCCCGCTGGTCCGCTCACCTACGGCGCGGTCTTCGAGGTGATGCCGTTCGACAACCGCGTGGTCGCACTCCGGCTGACCGGCGCCGAGCTTCGCACCGTCCTCGAGACGCAGCTTCGCGCGGGCGCGCCCCTCGTGGGCCTGGCCGGCCTGCGCGCGCGCGGTACATGCCGGGGCGGGTCGATCGACGTCGCGCTGCTGCGGCCGGACGGCGCGAGAGTCAGAGACGCGGAGCCGTTGCTCGTGGTGACAACGGACTTCCTGGCCACCGGCGGCGACCGCGTCTTCGATCCGGTGAAGCCGTCAGGAGGCTTCGCGATCGTGCGCGACGCCGGCGGCGCAAGGGACATCGTCGTCGAGATGCTTCGAAAGCGCGGCGGGACGCTGCGCGAGGGCGACCTGATCGATGCGGCGAACCCGCGATGGGTGCTGCCGGGACCTCAGCCCGTCACCTGCCGGTAACGTCGAAGCTTGACGAGAATCTCGCATTCACACTTCTCGCTTCTCACTTCTCGGTTCGTGTTCATGTTCGCGAGTCCGGCTGAAGCCGGACACTTCGTACGCCGAGCACCAATCGATCGTAGTGTCCGGCTTCAGCCGGACCGTGTGAACCAGGAACCCGGAACACGAACATGAAACTGAACACGAACAGAGAAGCGAGAACGGAGAAGGGTGAACGACAGAGCTCAGAGCTCATGCTCGATTCAAGTAACCCTGAAGGAGGCCGCCCGCCCACACGCAGGGCAACGCCGTCACGACGAGTGCGAGCGGATACCACCTTGGACCAAAGGCGGGCCCCGCGTTCCAGGTGGCGGCCGCACCCGCCGCCGCCGCAACCAAACCGACGACGCCGAGCGCGATGACGTGGCGCATCGGCCGGCGGGGCGCCAGATTCGCCGTCAGATAGCCGCCCGCCACGGTGAAGGCGATCCGGTAGACGGTGGCCCACGCGAACAGTCCGTCCGACATCGGCTCGCCCCACGGGGGGAAGACGCCGGTCGCGTGCATGACTGCGTCCATGCCCAGCGAGAGCCCTGCGGTCAGCGCAAATCCGGCAACGACCGCGCCGACGCTTCTCCCGCGATGACCCGGCGCCTCTGATTCGGTCACGATCGTCCCCCGCCGATGCGCGCGCCGAGCAGGGCTTCGAGCTTGCCCAGCTCGCTCTCCCAGCCCATGGTCGCGCGCCGCGTCCACTCTTCGTCGTGCATCGCGTCGAAGGTCAGGACCATTCGCACTCCCCGCTCGGTGGGATGAAGTTCCACGACGGTGGCAACGTCGTAGGGATCAACACCAGGTATGAAATCGGCCAGGTGCACGTACGCCAGGCGGCGGCGTGGAACGATCTCGGTGAACGTGATGCGCGCGTCGTGCGACAACGGCATGCCCGCCTTCTTCATGAACTCCACCTGCGGCGGATCGATCGCCGTCATCGCGTACAACAACTCTCCCCCCGGGCGGAGATCGAGCTTCCGCACGGTGACGGCGAACCCGCCAGGGCCCCACCACGACTCGATGCCCTCCTTGGTGGTCCAGAGGTCCCAGACGTCCTGGACGTCGGCGTGATAGACCCGTTCGAGCGAGATGCGCTTTCTCATTGGTTCCTCCGTCTCCGGCGCTGTCGAGTCCTGGCGTGCTGGCGTCGCTCGAGCGCTGTCGCAAACGCGTCGAGCCGCCCTTCCCAGAGCGCGCGGTACTGCCTGGCCCACGCCTCGAGCTCCCTGAACGGCTCCGGGCGAAGCGAATAGAGGCGCCGCTGGCCGTCGGGCCGCATGCGCACGAACCCGGCTTCCTCCAGGATGCGCAGGTGACGCGACACGCCGGACTGATGGATGTCCATCCTGTCCACGATGTCGTTGACGGCCTGCTCCCCGGAGAGCAGCGTTTCGACGATCCGGAAGCGGCACGGGTCGGCAAGCGTCTGTATGGCGCTCAATTGCATTGATGCGTATATGTATCATAGTGCATATATGCGGTGTCAAGCGGAGCGTTGCGGACACTCGAAACTCACAACTCAAGACTCACAACTCAAAACTCGAATTGAGTGCACAATAGGACGCGGTGGAGGTCTCCATGATGCGGCGCCTGTCCCCGGCCATCGTTCTTCTCACCGTCTGCACCCTGGTCGCGATGTGGCCGGCGCCGGCGCGCGCCCAGGCCAAGGGGTCGGCCGACGCGGCGGCCGCGCGGCGGACGAATCCGCACTGGAAGGCGCCGCGCACGGCGTGGGGCCACCCGGACCTCGAGGGCATCTGGACGACCGACGACATGCGCGGCGTGCCGATGTCGCGCCCGCAGCAGTTCGGCACGCGCATCTACATGACGGATGACGAGTTCGCCGCGCGCGCAAAGCAGCGCGGCAACGCGCGCGACGTCGACAACGCGAGGACCGGCACATTCCGCAATGAAGAAGGCTCCCGCGACTTCAGCTACACGTCGATGGTGATCGATCCGCCCGACGGCCGCGTGCCGCCCATCACGGCCGCGGCGCGGGCGCGGCCTCGTCTCCAGGGATCGTTCGGCGTGGGACCGTGGGAGAAGGTCCAGGACTTCGGGCTCTACGACCGGTGCATCACGCGCGGCGCGCTCGGTTCCTTCATGCCCGCCGTCTACGGCAACGGCGCGCGCATCGTCCAGACGCCAGACTCGGTCGTCATCAGCTACGAGATGGTCCACGACACGCGGGTGATTCCGCTCGACGGCAGGCCGCCCATCGGTCACGGCATCCATCTCTTCATGGGCGATTCGCGCGGCCATTTCGAAGGGGACACGCTCGTCGTCGAGTCGCGGAACTTCACGGACAGGACGGCGGTCGGCGGCGCCACGCACAGCGAGGAGCTGCGCATGGTCGAACGCTTCACGCGCGTCGATCCCGAGATGATCGACTACGAGATCCGCATCGACGATCCCGCCACCTTCACCAGCCCATGGACGATGCGGATGACGATCACGAGCCAGCCGGACTACCAGATCTACGAGTACGGGTGCCACGAGGGGAACATCGCGATGCGCAACGCGTTGAGCGCCGAGCGCGCTTACGAGAC
>DASTDQ010000729.1:0-6116 GCA_035710305.1 Vicinamibacterales bacterium
GGCTCGCCGTTCGACGAGGATGCCTACATCTTCGACGACCTCGATGCCAGGCGGGCTCTTCTCGTGACCGAGCGTCCGCTCTGCCTGTTCGGGCACACGCACGTGCCCGCCGTGTACCTCTTCGACAACGATCTCCGGCACTTCGGTCCTCCCCGGGGCAAGGAGTTCAGCGTGCCGATGCAGGGGAAGGCCAGGTACCTGGTCAACTGCGGCGCGGTCGGTCAGCCGCGCGACGGCGACCCGCGTGCAGCCTTCGGACTGCTCGATACTGCCGACCGGACGCTCACGGTATTGCGTGTGCCCTACGACGTGGCCGGCGCCCAGTCCAAGATCGTGACGGCGGGACTGCCGGAAGTCCTCGCCCAGCGTCTCGCGATTGGACGCTAGCTTGGTCCTTGGTTCTTGGTGCTTGGTTCTTGGTCCGTTCCAGGTCCTTGGTCCGTTCCAGGTCCTTGGTCCGTTCTAGGTCCTTGGTCCGTCCTTGGTTCTTGGTCCTTGGTCCGGGCGCGCGTCCTGTCGTCTGAGCCTTGCCGCGTAGGCGTCGGCGGCGGCACGCGAGCCCAGGATCCACCCGATCACGATCCCGAGGAGCAGGACTCCCGGAATGTAGATGAAGTGGGCGGCGGTCGGCATCAGCCCCTGCCGGCTGTTTTCATTTCAGCGGTGAGCCGGTTGATGTCGCGCGTGATTGCGCTCAATCGGCGTGAGACGGTCACCAGGTAGCCGAAGAGCACCGCGAGCACGAATGCATACGCGCCGATGAGCAGCGGCGCGGCCGCCAGCTGCTCCTCCGGTGGAAGCTCGCTGACGGGCGTGAACTCCTCCTGCTGTGTCGGCTTGGCCTGCGCCTGCAGGAATGCGGGGCGTCCAAGGCGACCTCGCAACTCGAGCCACTCGTTGTCGCCGTGCACGACAGGCAAGGTCAAGGGCGGGACGTTCGGTGGAACGACCCCTGGCGGGCGACGGTCCGGACGGTCTCGTTGCTGCGCCGCGAGCGGCGCCACAAGAACGACCAGGATCACCAGACTGGCAGACAGCGCGCGAAGCAGCAGCATCATGAGCGTTGTTCGTCCAGAGCGAGGTACAGCGCGTCGAGCCGTGCCGCCTGCTCGGCGACGCGCGAGCGGAGCTTGAGGAGCAGCACGAACAGCAGCAGGAATGCAATGACGCAGTACCAGAGCGGAAACCCCATCGACACCGGCAGCCTGGGCACGACCGTCGTCGCCGGGTGAATCGTTCTCCAGTAGTTGACGGAGATGTAGATGAAGGGCACGTTCGCCATCCCGAACAGCGCCAGGCCGGCCGCAAGCTTCTCCGACCCGGCCCCGCCGTACTTGCGCAGGATGAGATACGCCCACGCGATCATCCACCCGACGAGGCTCGACGTGATGCGCGCGTCCCAGACCCACCACGTCCCCCACGCCTTCCGCGCCCAGAGCGGTCCGGTCACCAGCGTGACCAGGCCGAAGAGCACCGTCATCTCCGCGGCCGCCCATGCCGTCCGGTCGTGCCTGGCGTCGCCCGTCGCAAGAAAGCGCACGCTCGACACGCCGCACACGATGCTCGCAATCAGGAACATCCAGGCCGACGGCATGTGGTAGTAGAAGATCTTCTGCACCAGCCCCATCGTGGACTCGTAGGGCGCCGTGGCGATCACCAGGGGTGATGCGGCGAACAGCAGCCCGCAGACGAGGGCGGCCGGAGTGAACCAGGCTGGCATGGGTATCACCGGAATACTATCGCAATACCAACGCCCAACTCCCAACGCCCAAAGAACGTGAGGAACCATTGGGAGTTGGAGATTGGGAATTGGGAGTTGACCTCAGTCCGTCATGACAGGCTCAAACGTCCAGAGCGCAAGCGTCACGAACACGACGTCGAACGACACGAGCAGCATCAGCCAGAACCGGACGATTGCCGCGTCGAAGTCCGGCTGGGCCAGCGCCATCGTGGCCCGGACGCCGGCGATGACGACCGGTACCGTGAGCGGATAGAGCAACACCGGCAGGAGCACATCGCGGCTCCGGGCGCGCACGAGCATCGCCGCGAACAGCGTGCCCACGGCCGCGAACCCGATCGTTCCTGTGGCGACGACGGCCGTGAGCCAGTACGGGTGAGCCAGCAGCCGGGCCTCGAACAGCAGCGCGACCAGGGGGACGAGCACGATCTCGGTACCCGCGAGCAGCACGACGATGCCGGTCAGCTTGCCCAGGTAGACGGCGGGCCGCGATGCCGGGGCGAGCATCAACGCGCGCAGCGTCTCGGCCTGGCGCTCGCGCTCGAAGGTCCGGCCCAGTGCGAGGTTGCCCGCAAACAGGATCGCCAGCCACAGCACACCGGCGCCGACCCCTTCGGCCGCTCTCCCGTCTCGCACGAGCGAAAACGCGAACACCAGCACGCACGACACGGCGAAGAAGAGCGTTGTGTACGCAATCTCGCGGCTCCGTACTTCGACGGTCAGATCTTTCCTGACGATCAGCCAGATCGCGCGAAGCATCAGGTGCTCACGACTCGCCGATACGCGGTCCGGAGTCCCTCGGGCTTCGCCAGCGTCTCCAGGGCACGGCCATCGCGCAGCACCATGGCGCGATCGAGGAGCCCCTCGGCCAGATCCAGATCGTGCGTGGCGACGATGACGATCGCTCCGCTGTCCCGGAGCCGCTTGAGCCTTCCGAGGAGGGCGTCCGCGGAGGCATCGTCGAGTCCCGTGAAGGGTTCGTCGAGCAGGGCCAGCCGCGGCTCGTGGATGAGGGCGCGCTCGAGCGCGACGCGCTGGCGCATGCCCCGCGACAAGGTTGACACAGGGTCGTTGCGGCGCGTGGAAAGGCCGGCTGCCTCGAGCGCCGCGTCAGCCCGGCGATCCGGATCCGCGAGGCCGTAGAGCCCGGCGAAAAACGCGAGGTTCTCGTGCGCCGTCAGTTCGGGGTAGAGGAATTGATCGTGTCCCAGGACGCCGATGCGGGCACGAAGTCCGGCGCCGGCCGAACTATCCAGGCGTCCGTAACGAAACGCCCCGGACGAGGGACGCATCGACGTCGCCGCCATCGCCAGCAGCGTGGACTTCCCCGCGCCGTTCGGGCCGAGCAGGCCCAGGATCGTGCCGCGCGCGGCCTGGAAGCTGACGTGGGATACGGCGCGCCGCCTGCCGAAATGGCGGGACACGTCGTCGGCCGAGATCTCGTCGAAGTCGACGCTCGTCACGCGGCGACGCCCTCGCCGCCTCCTTGCGGAGCAGGGTGAGTCTCGTCCAGCTCGCCGTAGATCTGTTCGAGCTCCGCCAGGATTCGGCTGCGGCGCCGGACCTGCGCGTCCGCCTCGACCGCGCCCGAACGGCGCTTGGCCTCCATCTGCGCGAGCTGGCCGAGCAGGGTCTCGCGGCGCGCGACGAGCGCCTGCCGGCCCTCATCCCGCCTTTCCCGGCCGCTGAGCGACAGCCAGATCCCGAGGCCGATCACGCTCGCCGCCAGAGCCAGCGCGACGTACCGAGGCACCTGGCTTTGTGCGGGAAGACCAGAGAGCGTCACCGTCACCGTACCGCCCGCCGGCACCGCCGGTCCGTTGCCGAGCACGAACAGGTCGCCGTTGTCCGTGCGGACGTCGTTCATCGTCTCGATCTGGGGAGACGACACGCGAAGCCCGCCAATCTTCTGAACACCGACGATGACCTGCGGGAGCGCTGCCGGCCAGGTCTGCGAGATCGTGAGGTCGCTGTCCGAGCTGCGTATTCGGTACGCGACCTGCACGGCGGTCGTGCCGGACGCGAACGGACCGGCAATCGTCACCAGATTACCCTCGACTGACGCCGACGGCGACGACCCCTCGAGCACGCTCGCGCCGGCAGCCGCGGTCGGCAGCTCGATCACCAAAGGGCCGCCGATGTCCACGCGCGCCCGCGCGCTGTTGACGATCTCGAGCACGTAGTACACGTCGAGCGCATCGTCGTTGAACTGCATCAGCACGCGCGAGTTGCCGCCGAACACGACGATGCCCTTGACGGGCGGCTCCGCGGCTGCTGCCGCCTCCTCGAGTTTGCGCCGCTCCGCCGCCCGAGCCAGGCCGGCGACCAGGATCACTCGGAGTCCGCCCGAGTCTGGCATCGTGAACGGCTGCGAGGTGAGGCGCTCGCCATCCACGGTGACTTCGGCCACCGCGCTCGTACCTCCCGCCGCCAGATCCTTGAACTCCGCGCGGCCTTGATCGTCGGTCGCGGCGAGCCGCGTCGCGCCACCGGCCGTGACCCGCACCTGCTGGCCGGGTACGTTGTTGCCGATCGCCTCTCGAACCACCCGCACCGTCACCGTTCCGTTCGGCAGCTCCGGTGCCGGCAGGGCTCGGCCGTGGATCTGCGATGGGTCGGGCATCTCCTGCGCCCACGCGCCAACGGACAGGACGGCGGCGATAAGGGCGCAAACTCCCAACGCCCAAATCCCAATTCCCAACCGACTGCGTTGAGAGGACAGATTCTGCATTTGGGAGTTGGGAATTGGGGGTTGGGAGTTGCTCATGACCGCGCCTCCAGAGCCCGCCCACACTGCTTGCAGAACCGTGCGTCGGCGTCGTTGACGGTCGCGCACGAGGGGCACGCGCCGTGAGGCGACGGCGGCGTTGGGGCGGCCCCAATTCTCTTGACGATTTCGCGGTCGATTTCGTCGCGATAGCCGGCGCCCGCGTCGAGCTGACGCATGAGCCGCGCAGCACGGGAGCGCAGCCGTCCGCTCATCTCGGCGAAGTCCTTCTCGGAGACCTTCCCCATCGCCCGATCGAACTCGAGCTCCTTGATCGATCTGAGCGCAAGCGTCTTCTCGCGCTCCAGGCCCGCGCGCGTGCGCCCCCCGAGCACCTGCGGGCCTTCGACGGCGGTCCCCTTCTGCACGAGCGGCAGCACCATGCGCAGCGCGGCGATGCCGACCGCGGAGGCGGCGAAGACGATGAGGCTGAGCAGGATGACGGCGGCGGGCGACTGGCCGCGCGACATGAAGACGGCGATTGTCGCCCCGATCAGGCCGGCCAGCGTGAAGAGCTGCCACGGCTCGAATGCGGCGCTGACCTGCGCCCTCGATTCCGGGCTTCGAGGCGCCAGCGTACCTTCGTACGTAGTGTCCGGCTTCAGCCGGACCTGGGGTTCAGTCGAGGTCTCGGAGCTCATCGTCCAGGCGGGCGTCGAGCGCCGGATCGAGCGTCGCGTCGGCGCCAGCCACCGCGGCGGCGGGGCGCGACCAGCGGCGGGCGGTCATGACAATCGCCACGAGTCCGGCCGCCCCAAACAGGTACGGAAGAAGCCAGGCCAGCCTGTTGAACCCGGTGTCGGGCGGCGTCATCAGGATCTCTGCGCCCATGTCGTTGACGAACGACGCCAGAATCTCGTCGTGCGACTTCCCCTCCGCGATGTACGCGCGGAGCCGTGTCATCTGCTCGGCCTCGCCGTGGCAATTGGCCATGCCGCAGAAGGTCAGCGACCGGCGGCACGAGCACGTGCACATGACCTCGCCCCGGACTTGCTCTTCGAGCGCGGTGAACCTGACGCGGGGCGCGGCCTCCTGCGCCAGAATCGCCGCCGGCCAGACGATCGCCGCCAGAAGGAGCATCGATGCCGTGGCCGCATGGGCCGGCACCTTGGCCTCTGCGAACGCAAACGCGCGGTCCGGAAGCAGCGCGATGAACGTGCCGAACGCCAGCATGCCAAAGCCCAACCAGAGCCAGTTCACGAGCGGGTTGACGTGGACCTCCAGGCTCGCGCGCTGCTCCGCCAGATTGAAGTCCGACATCACGAGATACAGGTCCTCGCCGAACGAGCGGCGGATGGCCACCTCGGACGTCGGTTCGCTTTCGCGGCCGTGGAAGTACCATCGCGCGGGATACATCCGGGCCAGCTCGGCGCCGTTGCGGAACACGGTCATCTCGCTCGTGACCATCTGTTTCCGCTCGTCCTGCGTCACCTTCAACTGGTCGAACCGGACCGTGTAATCGCCGATCGTGACGTTCTGGCCCGGCGTGGCCTCGACGATCTGTTTCTGCTTGTAGCCCGAGCCGGCAAATCCCAGGAACATCAGCACGATGCCGACGTGAACGAGGTAGCCGCCGTAGCGGCGCTTGTTGCGCCCGACCAGGCCGACCAG
>DASTDQ010000730.1:0-3815 GCA_035710305.1 Vicinamibacterales bacterium
AGCGTCCACCCAGGGCCCCGGATAGACGCCGATGCCGACCACACCGAGCACGCAGACGGCGATGGCCGTGCCGAGCAGGCCCGGCATCGGAACCTGAGAGTGACGCTCGGGCGCTTCGATATACATGCGTCGAGCGACGAGCAGGTAGTAGTAGAGCGCCACGACCGTGAGCACGGCCCCGAGGAACACGAGGCCCAGGAGACCTCGCTCGACGCCGGCGAGGAAGACGTACAGCTTGGCCCAGAAACCCGCCACGAACGGAATGCCTCCGAGCGACAGCAGGAACAGCCGCATGGCGAGCGCGAGCAGCGGCGAGCGCTGGGCGAGGCCGCGGTAGGCGTCGATGTCGTCGGACTGCTCCGAGCGCGCCACCGCTTCCACGACGAGAAACGCCCCCATGTTTCCGAAGACGTACGCAACCAGATAGAAGAGCACCATGGCCACGCCGGTCGCCGACATGGCCGCGAGCCCGATGAGCATGTAGCCGATGTGCGCGACGCCGGAGTAGGCGAGCAGCCGCTTGATGTTCCGCTGCGGGATGGCCATCAGGTTTCCCGCCACGATCGTCACGGCCGCAAGCATCGACAGGAGCGGCACCCACGCGAGCGCCGCGCCGCTGGCGCCTTCGACGTAGAGGCGGATGATCACCACGAACCCGGCGGCCTTCGGCGCCACCGAAAGCCACGCGATGAACGGCGTGCTGCCGGCTTCGTAGGTGTCCGGCGCCCACATGTGGAAGGGGAACGCCGCGATCTTGAAGCCGAGGCCGGCGAGCACCAGGCCCATGCCGAGGAGCATCAGCGGATGGCCCTCGGCCATTGCCGCGGGCACGCCGTCGAGCATGGTCGTTCCCATCACGCCGTACATGAACGACATGCCGTAGAGGATCACGGCGGCCGACACGGTTCCGACGAGGAAGAACTTGAGCGCCGCTTCGGGCGCCGCCGGGTCACGCTTCAGAAAGCCCGTGAGCACGTAGAGCGGAATCGACATCAGCTCGAAGGCCACGAACAGCAGCACCAGCTCCCTCGCCGACACCAGGACCATCATCCCGACGATCGAGAACAGCAACGTGAAGTGATACTCGGCCGCCCGGCGGACGAAGGTGCT
Organism: Vicinamibacterales bacterium; assembly: GCA_035710305.1. Taxonomy (GTDB): domain Bacteria; phylum Acidobacteriota; class Vicinamibacteria; order Vicinamibacterales; family UBA2999; genus Gp6-AA40. Next base: position 1,111 of record DASTDQ010000730.1, read on the forward strand.
CTGGCTGCTGGTCACCGAGACGAGCACGCTGAGGGCCGCGGCCGCGAGCACGAGGCGCTTGGCGAACAGCGCCAGCCCGTCCTGTACGAACGCGCCCTCGAAGAGTGACGCGCCTTCCTCGGCCACCCACGTCAAGCCGAGTACGATCAGCAGGCCGATGAAGGTCATCCAGCCGATCCTGCGGCCCGAATCGCCTTTGCGCACGAGGCCGGCGATCAACGCCAGGACCGCCAGCGCAAACGTCGCGCCCTCGAGCACGAGCGGCATGCTCCACTCGAACGTCATCGTCCCAGCCGCTCCAGCAGCGGCGCGGTTGCCGTGTCCACCGGACCGATCGCGATGCCGGGCGCCACGCCGAACAGCACGAGCACGAACACGAGGATGCCGAGCGCGGCCCATTCGGGTCCCTGGGCATCCGGCAGATGCTGGAAGTGCGGGTCCTCGGTCTTGGGTCCCCAGAAGATCTGGCCCGCGACGCGCAGCACGTAGATCGACGTCAGGAACGCGCCGACGACGCCCGGGAACAGCCACCAGGGATGGGCCGACGCCCACGCGCCGAGGAAGGTCAGGAACTCGGCCACGAAGCCCGCCGTGGCCGGCAGGCCCAGCGACGACAGGCCGCCGATGGTGAACGCGGTCGCGATGCCCGGCATCATCGAGCCGAAGCCGCCCATCTTGAAGATCTCGCGCGAGTGCGCCTTCTCGTAGATGAGGCCCACCAGCGCGAAGAAGAGGCCGGTCATGATCCCGTGCGCGAACATCTGGAATACCGAGCCGTTCAGCCCGTTGGAGGTGAGCGTCGCCGCCCCCAGCATGACGACGCCCATGTGCGAGACCGACGAGTACGCGATGACGTACTTGAGGTCGCGCTGCGCCATCGCGCTCAGCGCCCCGTACACGATGTTGATGCAGGCGATCGTGCCGACCAGCCAGGCCCAGTCAACCGTCGCCTGAGGCAGCAGGCCCATGCCCACGCGGACGACGCCGTAGGCGCCGAGCTTCATGAGCACGCCCGCGTGCAGCATCGACACCGCCGTCGGCGCCGACGCGTGGCCGTCCGGCGACCAGGTGTGCAGCGGCCAGATGCCGGCGAGGATCCCGAACCCGATGTAGAAGGCGAGGAAGACCCACGTCTGCATCGCCGGGTCGAACTGCATCGTCTGCAGGCTCAGGAGCGAGAACGACTGCGAGCCGCCGGCGACGAAGAGCGCCAGGATCCCAACCAGGATGAACGCGGACCCGAAAAGCAGATAGAGCGTCAGCTTCATCGCCGCGTACTCTTTCGTCCCCACGCCCGTTCGGCCGAACGCCCAGCCGAAGATTCCCTGCGGCCTGACCTCGCCCGACGAGCCCCAGATGCCGATGAGCAGGTACATCGGCAGGACGGCGATCTCGTAGAAGAGGAAGAACACGAACAGGTCGAGCGAGACGAACACGCCGTAGACGCCGGTGACCAGGATCAGCAGCAGCGCGTAGAACTCCTGGCTGCGCTCCTTGACGGTCCACGACGCGAAGACGCCGGCGAAGATGATGATCGAGGTGAGCAGCGCCATCAGCGCGCTCATCCCGTCGATCGCGACCAGGTACGAGATGCCGACCGACGGCACGAGCGCGATCTCTTCGCGGAACTGGAACCCGGCCGCCGAGCCATCGTAGGCCCAGTACACCCAGATCGACGCCACGAGCGACACGGTCGTCCCGGCGAGCGAGAGCCATCGGACGAGCAGCGGACGATCGCGGGCGAGGAACATGACGGCCAGCGCCGCCACGAACGGCGCCCACGTCATCACGGAAAGGACGGGAAATGCGTTCATACCAGCGCCCACCGCACCCAGAGCAGCAGCACGAGCAGGCCGACGCCGAGACCATACACGTAGTCCTGGGCGCGCCCGGTCTGGATGGTGCGCATCTCGTCCCCGGTGGTGACCGTCCACGCGCTGACGACATTGAGCACGCCGTCCACGAGGTATCGATCGATCCAGCCGACCAGCCGCGAGAAGCCGAGCGTGGCCGCTCCGAACACGCCCTCGAAGAGATCGTCGATCCAGAACTTTGCGAGCGCAGCGCGGCGGATCGGCCCGGCCAGCGACGCGAGCGATGCGGGGTCGATGGTGCCGAGCTGGTAGGTGAGCAACGCCAGCGCGATGCCGCCCACCGCGGCGCCGATGGCAACCGGCGTCAGCCAGCCGGGGCTCGAGAACTCTGGCTCGCCGTGCACGAAGGTGAAATAGACGCCCACGGCCATGGAGAGCAGCGCCAGGATCCACAGCGGCACGAGCATCGACGCGGGCGGATCGTGTTCGTGTGCCCCGCTGTGTCCGGTCTGGTCGTGTCGATCATCGTGTCCGGCTCTAGGCGGACCGAAGAACGCAAGGAACACGACGCGGAACATGTAGAACGCCGTCAGGAACGCGACGAAGATCAGCGCGACGAACGGCACCCGCAGCCCCCCGGCCCACACGGCGCCGAGGATCTCTTCCTTCGACAGGAAGCCGCCGAAGAACGGGATCCCCGCGAGCGAGAGCGTGCCGATCAGAAAGACGATGGCCGTCTGCGGCATGCGGCGGGCCAGGCCGCCCATCCGCGGGAGATCGTTGCTGTGGACGGCATGAATGACCGCACCCGCCCCGAGGAAGAGCAGCGCCTTGAACAAACCGTGCGTGAGGAGATGGAAGAAGCCGGCGGCCGAGAAGCCGGCGCCGATC
>DASTDQ010000731.1:0-5186 GCA_035710305.1 Vicinamibacterales bacterium
CGCGACAGATGCCGCCGTGGGACATCGTCAAGACTGTCGGCATCCAGCAGTTCAAGAACGACTCGTCGCTCAGCGACGAGCAGATCGACACGATCGTCGGATGGGTCGATGCGGGCGCGCCGCTCGGGGATCCGAAGGACATGCCGCCGCCGCGCGTGTGGCCGAAGGAAGAAACGTGGGCGTACGCCGCCGAGCTCGGGCCGCCCGACCTGATTGTCAAGACGCCTCTGTACTCGATGCCGGCCCGCGCCCAGGATGCCTGGTACCGGCCCGTCGTCGATACGGGCGTCACCGAGCCGCGATGGGTGCGCGCGATCGAGATTCGCCCGTCAACGCTCAAGGGGCGCCGTATCACGCACCACGCGGTCGCGCGTCTCCGCCAGGACGACGGATTCGACGATGCCGCGTCGCGATCGACGCGAGGCGCGGACGGAGCCGGCACGCCGGGCCTGTTCATGGAGTGGGCCGTCGGCAAGCAAGGGGAGATGGCCCGCCCGAACACCGGGAAGCTCCTGCTGCCGGGATCGAAGTTCGCGTGGGACGTCCACTATCACGCCGTCGGCGAAGCCATCAGCGACTCGGTCGAGATGGCGCTGTACTTCTATCCAAAGGGACAGGAGCCGAAGTACCGGGTCGTGCTCGGGCAGTTCGACGCCATCACGGGCGGCCGGCAGAACCTCGACATCCCGCCCAACACCGTGGCGATCCACCAGGCCTTCCACGTGATGAAGCAGGCGGGGCGCATCGAGAACTTCCAGCCCCACATGCACCTGCGCGGCAAGGCGATGTCGATGGAGGCGATCCTCCCGGACGGTTCGGTGCAGATGCTGAGCCACAGCAACTTCCAGTTCAACTGGCATCTCAACTACATCTACACCGACGAGGCCGCGCCCCTGCTGCCGAGGGGAACGGTCCTGCGCATCACCGCGTGGCACGACAACACCTCGGCCAACAAGAGCAACCCGGATCCGAATCAGTGGGTCGGCTGGGGCGACCGCACGGTGGACGAGATGGCGCACGCCTGGGTGAACGTCACCTACATGAGCGACGAGGACTACCAGGCGGAGCTGGTGAAGCGCCATTCGACGCCCGTCGGCTCTTCGGCTTCTGCGCGACGATAAGAGTCCGCGAGTGCCGCGCACGAGCCTGACCGCGGGAGCCGCTCTCGTCAGCCTCCTGGCGTTCGGCCCCTCGACAGAACTCGGGGCAGGCCCCTCGACAGGGCTCGGGGCAAGCGGGTTGCGCGCGCAGCTGCCGCTCGAGCCGAGACAGGATTCGGGCCAGGGCGTCACCGCGGCGTACGAAGGCTGGTTCAAAAACGCTGACGGCAGCTTTTCGCTGCTCGTCGGATACTTCAACCGGAACCAGAAGCAGACGCTCGACATTCCAGCGGGACCGAACAATCGTATCGAGCCCGGAGGTCCCGACCAGGGCCAGCCCACGCATTTCATGCCCCGCCGCCAGTGGGGCGTCTTCACCGTCCGCGTGCCGGCCGATTTCGGCGATCGCAAGCTCACGTGGACGATCGTGGCCAACAAGCACACGACGTCGGTGGCGATGGGCCTGCACCCCGACTACCAGGTGGAACCGCTTCGCGACGCCGCCGAAGGGAACACCCCGCCCCTCGTCCGGCTCGAGCCTGGCGGCCGCACGTTTCAAGGCCCGCCGCTGGAGGTCGCGCGGGCGCTGACGACGGCCACGGCAAGGCCGTTGACGCTCACGCTGTGGGCGACCGACGACGGCAAGGTCAACTCCGGCCAGCGGGCAACCGACAGTCCGATCACTGTGAGCTGGAGCAAGTTCCGCGGCCCCGGCGACGTCTCGTTCGCCAATCCACGGCCGCCGGTTGACAAAGCCGACGGCCGCGCGGAGACGAGGGCGACATTCGGCGCCGCCGGCGAGTACATCCTTCGCGGGCAGGTCAACGACGTGTCAGGCGACGGCGGCGGCGGCTTTCAGTGCTGCTGGACGAACGTCCACGTGAAGGTTACGGTGAAGCCGTAGGACGCGCGGGCTGAAGCCCGCGCTCTGCGCTGCCGCCGTTCAACCGCGCGGTCAGCGCGGCGTACCTCGAGTCCTTGCGAATCGGTTCGAACAGCGGCTCGATCACGATGCCCGCCAGCGCCGGATCGCGATCGAGCCACGCGCGATCGAGCTGGGCGAACGCCTCGTTGTGGTCCTCGAGGCCGACAAACGCCACGGCCAGGTGGTAGGCGGACACGTAACGCTCGGCTCCGAGCGCTCGCGCGCGCGCGACGAGATCGCGCGCCTCGCGATGCGCCCCTTCAATCGCCCTGACGTACGCCAGCCACGACAAGCGAACCGGATCGCTGGCGTCTGCCGCCACGGCTGATTCGAGCGCCGCTCGAGCGTCGGCCGTCCTGCCCTCGGCGAGGCGGGCGGCGGCAAGGATCCGCAGCGCCGGGCCGAACTCGGGGTCCAGGTCGAGCGTGTACTTGCAGCGGTCGATCGCCAGGCCGACGCGGCCGTCGGTGTACCGCGCCCAGGCGGCCGCCGTGTTCGCGACGAGGCACAGCGGGTCGAGCTCGCACGCGCGATCGATCTGCCAGCACGCTTCCTCGGCCCGCGAGCGAAGGGCCAGCAGGATGCCGTACTGCCGCGTGGCGACTTCGTTGCTCGGATTGAGCGCGAGTGCCTGGACGTAGGCGGCCTCGGCGCCCGGCCAGTCCATGTCGAGCATGCGCCGCGCGTCGCCGATGACGCAGTACGCCTCGGAGACCGACGGATCGAGCGCGAGCGCGCGCATCGCCGCCTCGCGAGCCGAGGTCAGGGCAAGGCGGGGGACCTCGCGGTAGTACTCCGCCCTGCCGACCCTGACGCGCGCCAGCCCGCCGTGGGCGGCGGCAAAGTCGGGGGCCAGCCGCGTCGCCTCCTCGAAGCTCCGGAGCGAGTCCTGCAGTCCCACGTCGCCCGGCCTCGCCCAGTGATAGCGTCCCCGCAAATAGGCCTGATATGCGGCCGGCTGCTCCTCCGCCGTCCTGATCGGAGTGGGACCGGGCACCAGTTCCTTGATCAGCGAGCGGGCGACGCGCCCGGCGACGTCGGCCTGGACACCGAGCCAGTCGTTCGCGGTGCGCTCGTAGGTCTCAGACCAGAGGTACGCCTCGCTTGCCGCTTCGACGAGCCGGGCCGTGATGCGTACGCGCGGCCCGTCCTTCCGGGCGCTGCCTTCGAGGAGATAGTCGGCTTGCAGAGCCTCGCCGATCTCTCGCGCGCGCTGCAGGCTGCCCTTGTAGACCATCGAGGACCACCGCGCGATCACCGCCACCTTGCCGCGGCACAGCGGCCCGAGCTGGGCGATGAGCTCCTCGGTGAGCCCGTCGCTGAAGTACTCGTGGCTGCTGTCGTCGCTCAGGTTGCTGAACGGGAGCACGAGCAGGCGATGGAGCGGCGGGGCGGGCGGACCGGCCACGGCCTGTCCACGCTCGAGCCTGGCGATGAAGCGATACCCCCGCCGGGGCACGGTCTCGACGAACCTGGGCTGGTCGGCCTCGTCGCCGAGCGCCGCTCGCAGCCGCTTGATGGCGGCGTTGAGGCTGTGCTCGAAGTCAACGAAGGTCCCGTCGGGCCACAACCGCTGCCTGAGCTCGTCGCGTGTGACAACGTCGCCGGGGCGGTCGAGCATCAGGCGGAGGATCTCGTACGGCTGATCCTGCAGGCGGACCCTGCGGGCCCCGTCGCGCAGCTCGCGGGAACGGCAGTCCAGCTCGAAGGTCGCGAATCGAAACAGCTCGGTCTCCATGCCTCACGCCTCGTACCGTCCCACCTATTCTCGACCGAAACGGGGACGTTTCCGAATGTGGCGATGACAAGTCACCAACATGTCACCTCGGGTTACCTCCTGGTGCATTGAGGCACTTCCGACCGGATTCCAGAATCGACTCGTCTCCGCGCGGTGCGCGGATCGACCTTCCACAGGAGCCCGGTCATGTCCGCTCGCGTTGTCCTCGCGGTGGCTTTCTCGACGGTAGTGGCGACGCCGTGCGCGCAAGCGGCGGAAACCGTCTGGACCGATATCGCCATTCGTGTCTACGACACGAGCGGAATTTCCGCCGGCGACCGTCAGGCGTCGCTCAAGATCGCAGCGTCCATCGTGTCGGCGGCGTCGCTCGAGGCGATCTGGAGGATCTGTGACGAGAAGGGGGCAGGGGGCAGGGGGCAGGGGGCAGGGCAGTGCGACGGGCCCATGCGGGCTGGAGAGCTCTCTCTCCGGATCGTGCGCTCCGTCGTGCCGTCCGGCTATGCGGGCAAGCTGCCGCTCGGCGACGCGCTCATCGATCCGCGGAGTGGCGCGGGCACGCTGGCCACGATCTACATCGACCGCGTGGAGTGGATGGCGAAGCAGACGGGCACGGATCCGCGCGCGCTGCTTGGACGCGCCATCGCACACGAGCTCGGCCATCTGCTGATGCCCGCGAGCGGCCACAGCACGCGCGGCCTGATGCGCGCCATCTGGTCGGGAGCGGAGCTGCGGCGCGGGCGCGCCCGCGACTGGGCGTTCGAGCCGCGCGAGGTGGCGGCGATCAGGGCGCGGTTCACCGAGCCGCGCTGACGCTGACTACGTGAGGTCACTTCCATTCAGCAGAGGATCTGTCGTTCACGCTTCTCCGTTCTCGGTTCTCGGTTCGTGTTCAATTTCAGGTTCGTGTTCTGAGTTCACTGTTCGGCGTTCGCGGTTCGGGACCACGTCTCGGCACCCCGAACCCAGCACCTCGCACCGAAAACCTCGAACGCGAACCTGAAACTGAACACGAACTGAGAAGTCAGAAGCGAGAAGTGTGAACGACAGATCTCGTGCTCAATTCATGTGCCCTCGGAGATCAGTCGCTCTTCCAGCCTGAACAACGTCCGCGCGTTGAGGTGCGCGATCTTTCGGCGGTCGTTCTCGCTGATGGGCGCGCGGTCGATCCAGTCCGACGCCGGCCCCATCCGCTCGTAGGGGTAGTCAACCGCAAACAGGATGCGATCGGCGCCGATGGTCAGCAGCGCGCCGATGAGCGCCTGGTCGCTGAAGATGCCGCTCGTCGAGACGAAGAAGTTCTCGCAGAGATAGTCCTGCAGCCGCCGCTCGAGCCGCTTGTCCGACGGGTTGTACTCGAAGCAGTGCTGGATGCGCCACGCGAAGTAGGGCAGCGTTTCGCCGAGGTGGCCGAGCACGATCGTCA
>DASTDQ010000732.1:0-2879 GCA_035710305.1 Vicinamibacterales bacterium
GCGGCCGCTCCGTTGTCGCGGCCGCCAGACCGTGATCGGAGGCTTAACGTGCCCACAACCGAATTAGTTGATACGGTCCACTAGTGATGTCCCGAAGTGCAGCGACCGCGCGGCCCGATGTCGCGCCTGCGGAGGCGGCCGCAAGCCTGGCCGCAGCGGCGGCGCCGCGCCATTCCGGCTACCTGTTTCATCCCCTTACGGACTTCCTGATGGCCGGCGGCGGCTCGATGCTCGTCGCGATTCCCGTTTTCTGGCTCATACGTGACAAGGCCGCCGCGCAGCCGGCGGCGCTCTGGCTCAGCCTCGTGCTGAGCGTCTTCATCAACTACCCGCACTTCGCGCACTCGTATCAGCTGCTCTACGCGGGCATCGGCCAGCGGATCCTCGGGCGGAACACCACACGGAAGGTCAGCCTGAAATACGTCTGGGCGGGCTTTGTCGCGCCGGCGCTGATCGGCGCGTTTCTCCTCGGTGCGTATCTGACCGGCAACGTCCGCGTGCTCGGCTACGCCGCCAACGCCGTGTTCTTCTCTGTCGGCTGGCACTACGTCAAGCAGGGTTACGGCGTCATCACCGTCCTCTCGGCGGTTCGCCGGATCTACTACTCCGACGTCGAGAAGAAGCTGCTGCTCCTCAACGGCTACACCGTCTGGATTCATTCGTGGATGATGATGAACGTCGCGTTGCGCGAGCAGACGTACTACGGCGTGAAGTATTTCCTGCTCGACCTGCCGCCGATGGCGTTGACCATCGGCTACGCCGCGACGGCGCTCACGACGCTCGCGCTGTTCGTCGCGTTCGGCCGCCGCGTCGCGCGCAAGCAGCCGGTCTCCTGGAATGGCATCGTCGGCTACGTCTGCTCGCTCTATCTGTGGGTCGTCGCGTTCTATGCCGACCCGATCTTCACGCTGTTCGTGCCGGCCTTCCATTCGCTCCAGTACCTTCTGTTCGTCTGGCGCTACCAGGTGAACAAGGCACACGCCGAAGCCGCGGGGGCCATCGATGCGCCGATACCCGGGGAGAGGAGGACCGTGGCCATAAGAGTCGCGAGGTTCGTCCTCGTCGGCATGGTGCTGGGGTTCATCGGATTCATGGCGCTGCCCACGCTTCTCGAAGCGAGCCTGGCGCCCGATCCCGCCGTCTGGGGCGGGACGGTCTTCGTGTTCATCCTCTCCGCCTTCATCAACCTCCATCACTACTTCATCGACAACGTGATCTGGCGGCGGGACAACGAGGACGTGCGGCGCTACCTGTTCGCGCCGCGTTGACGAGTCCCGCGTCGCCGGTGGGATAATTCCCTGCACACGCCGGCAACACCCGCCGATACGGCCGAGCCGGCCACAAACACTCTTCGCCTGGAAGGGTCAGGCCCAAGGAGATCGGATCGATGTTCAAACACGTTGTTCTCGCAGCTCTCATAGCGTCACTCGCCGTCCCGTTGTCGGCGCAGGCTCCCGCCGGCTGGAAGATGCGGCTCGACAAGAGCACCAGCGCTCAGGATCCCGACGACAAGTCGGGTGTCACGTTCAGGGCGGCAGGCAAGGGCCTTCAGGTCGCGGGCGGGCCCGCCGGCGTCTACTGGAATCCGTCCACGACGGCCGCCGGCAACTACACCGCGAAGGGTACGTTCACGCTGTTGAAGCCGAGCAGCCACACCAACTACTACGGCATCGTGTTCGGCGGGCAGGGACTCGACGGTGCCGACCAGCGCTACACGTACTTCACAGTGGCGCAGGACGGCACGTTCCTCATCAAGCAGCGGACGGGCGCAGCGACGAGAGATGTCAAGGGACGTACGCCCAGCCCCGCGGTCACGAGGCCCGATGCCAGCGGCAGGTCGGTCAACGCGCTCGAAGTGCGCGTGTCGGGTGACACGGTCACCTACGTCGTCAACGGCATGGTGGTGCACACGACGCCGAAGGCGGAGCTCAACGCGCCGACCGATGGCGTCGTGGGGTTCCGCGTGAACCACGTGACAGAAGTGCAGGTGGACGGCTTCGAGGTTCAGAAGTCGTAGACGTGAGGGCGAGTCATTGATGATTCTTGATTGTTGATTATCGATTCGTTGCTGATTGTCGATTGTTGATTGGAGATTTGTTGGTGATTGAGGCCACGGTTCCGCAATCATTCGACAAGCGGCAACGAATCAACGCCGCTACCGGTCACTCTATCGCCAGCCCGCTAGGACGCGGCCTGGATGCCGCCCAGCACGTTCCAATCGACCAATAAATCACCAATCACCAGTCGACAATCACCAACGAATCAACAATCAAAGATCGCAACATCTACAATCGGCTCAGTGCTCCCAAGGCGAGCGTGTCGATCATGGCGCGAGCCTTGTCGAGCGTCTCGCGGTACTCCTCCTCCGGATCCGAATCGGCGACGATGCCACCCCCGGCGCTGAAGTAGATGCGGTCGCCCTGCACGACGGCCGTACGGATGGCGATGCTGGTGTCGAGCTCGCCGCTCAGGCTCCAGTAACCGATCGATCCGCAGTAGACGCCCCGCCGCGACGGCTCGAGCTCGGCAATCACCTCCATCGCCCGCAGCTTGGGCGCCCCCGTAATCGACCCGCCCGGGAACGACGCGCGCAGCAGATCGATCGCGTCGGCACCCGGCGCGAGCTCTCCGACCACCGTCGAGACGAGGTGATGGACCGTGGCGTAGTGCTCCAGCGAAAACAGCTCCGACACGCGAACCGTGCCCGGCGCGCACACGCGCGAGAGGTCGTTGCGCATCAGGTCCACGATCATCAGGTTCTCGGCCCGATCCTTCGCGCTCTCGGCGAGCGCCTGGCCGAGCGCTGCATCGTGCTCGGGACCGACGCCGCGCGGGCGCGTGCCCTTGATCGGGCGCGTCTCGACGTGCCTCGCCGCGTC
>DASTDQ010000733.1:0-2606 GCA_035710305.1 Vicinamibacterales bacterium
CATGATGCGCCACGGCGGGAACGGCCGCCGCAACGAGCGCCGCCGCCGTCGTCCAGATCGCGAATCGCATTCTCATGGTTGACCTCCCCACACTACCGTCGCACCTTCGCACCCTCGTATCCTCGCACCACATCCACGTCCATTCGCGTGTAGGCCCGCCCTCGAAGGATCGCCTCCTGATGAAACGATCGTACGACGGCGGGGCACATCTTCGTGAACATTTCGAGCGCGAGCAGCGCGACACCCAGATCGTCGAGCTGCCCGATCACCGGGAACAGATCCGGCACGATGTCGAGCGGCCAGATCACATAGAGCACGGCCAGTATCGGTATGGCCTTGACGAGCATCGGCACGCGCGGCTCGCGCAGCAGCCTGTAGGCAAGTCTCGCCTGCGCGAACAACGTGCGCAGAGCCATCGGACGCGACAGCCAGGACGAGAAGCGGTTCGCCATATCGAGCCGTGATCACTACGCTACCACCGAACGGGCGGATGAGCATCTCCAAGACTCGGCCATGAAGACTGATTGCGAACCACGGAGACACGGTGGCACCGAGGCGTTGATCATCGGTTCTCCGTGTCTCCGCGCCTCCGTGGTTCGTGGTCTAGGAATCCGACGATGGCCTGGATCAGCTCCTCACCCGTGAGCAGCTCGTCGTCGTTGTGCGAGGCGCCTTTGATGATGACAAGCTCTTTCGGGGATGGCGCGGCGTCGTACAGCCTCCGGCTGTGCTCGAGTGGAACGATGTCGTCGCGGTCGCCTGCGATGACGAGGACTGGCGCGCGGACGCGGCCGATCGTGTCGCGCGAGGCGAACCGGTCGCGCAGCAGCAGGCGCACCGGAAGAATCGGGTAGTGGTACGCGCCGACGTCGGCCATCGACGTGAACGGCGATCGCAGGATCAGCGCGGCCGGCGGCTGTTCCGCGGCGAGGCCGACGGCAACGGCCGTGCCGAGCGACTCGCCGAAGTACACGAGGCGCGCGGCGTCCACGTCGGGCCGGTCGGCAAGGTAGGCGCGCGCCGCTCGGGCGTCGGCCGCCAGCCCGGTCTCGGTCGGCGCGCCGGCGTTGCCTCCGTAGCCCCGGTAGTCGAAGAGCAGAACGTTCAGTCCGTGCGCCGCGAGCGCGGCGGCCAGCGGCGCGCGGTAGGCGCGGTTGCCGGCGTTGCCGTTGAAGACGAGCACCGTGGCCTTCGCCTGCGTGCCAGCCGGGACGAACCAGCCGGTGAGCTCGAGGCCGTCCTCGGTGGGGAAGCGCACGCTCTCGACGCCGGCAAGACCCACCTCGCGCGGCGCCGGCACGTAGCCGTCAGGGAAGTACATCAAGCGCCGCTGGCCGACCCACAGCAGCGCAAGAACGGCGGCGATGGCCGCGACGGTGGTCAGCGCAAGAAACATCAGACGGGTCATTGTGGGTCCGGCTGCCTTCGACTTCGCTCAGGCCTGGAAAGCCGGACACTACCTACTACAGACGTTAACCACAGAGACACAGAGGACACAGAGAAAGAAAAGAATAGTCTCTGTGGTCTCTGAGCCTCTGTGGTTAACGTCCGTGATCTCCGATCGCCTCGGCCGCGGCCGATTCCGGCCAGACGGGCTCCGGCGCGGCGGTATACGCAGCGTGCGCCAGGCGCGATTGGAAGAGCGCCGCCGGGAAGTACATCAAGCGCCGCTGCCCGACCCACAGCAGCGCAAGAACGGCGGCGATGGCCGCGACGGTGGTCAGCGCAAGAAGCATCAGACGGGTCATTGTGGGTCCGGCTGCCTTCGACTTCGCTCAGGCCTGGGAAGCCGGACACTACGTACCTTGACGTACTCCGATCGCCTCGGCCGCTGCGGATTCGGGCCAGACGGGCTCCGGCGCGGCGGTATACGCGGCGTGCGCCAGGCGCGACTGGAAGAGCGCCGTCTGCGACGCAATGAACTGCAGCTTCAGCAGCAGCCGCGCCGCGATGTAGGTCTGCGTGGCGACCAGGGCCAGCCACATCGAGAAGCCCGCGCCCCCCGCGCCCGGGGCAATCAGCGCCCACACCAGCAGCAGCCCCGCGAATGACAGCGCGTTCAGCCCGTAGAGGCCGAACACCTCCCGCGGATGATGGAGGATGAAGCGAAAGGCTGCCGCGATCGCGCCGGCCGCGCTGCGCCTGTCCTCGACGACGAGGCGTGTCTTGGAGTAGTCGAAGAGAACATTGGCCAGCACGAGCAGGCCGCCGAACAGGACGTAGAACAGCAGTCGCCAGAAAAATGCCGTGCGCTCGACGCTGACGCCGCGCGTCAGCCCGACGTACAGATCGTCGAACAGCCACGGGTGGACCCAGGCGAAGAGCCACCAGTAGACGACGCCCGCGGCGAGAGCAAGCCTGACGAAACGGACGAAGTAGACGCCCGACGCCGCGAAGAATCCGTGCGTGCGCGTCGCTCGCTGCCGCGCGTAGCGATCGATGATGCCGCCGGTCAGGAACGCCCAGCCTGTCAGGTAGAGCGCCAGCGCCCACGCGATGGGCGGGATCTCGGCGCGGCCGTCGAGCACGCTGCTGACGTTGTCGAGCACGGCGGCAAAGCCGATCACGCTTGGCGTGAGCGTGGTGCCGAGGCCGGTGGCATCGGC
>DASTDQ010000734.1:0-4229 GCA_035710305.1 Vicinamibacterales bacterium
GCCGCTCTCGATCTGTTTCTTGCGCGCTGCAAGCTCCTGCTCGTTCAGGAACAGGCGATCGCCGTACTGCGCCGGCCTCGACATCGGGATGCCGGCCATGTCGTCGCTCGCCCAGACGCCCTGCAGATCGGGATCGCCCCATGGCGTCCGCGGCGCCTTGTAAGTGATGGGAGCCCCGCCGAAGGCCGTTACTACGAGCGCCGGTGGCGCCACGCTCGCCTGTGTCGCCTGGGCAGTCTGGCCGGACACCGGGACCGACATCAAGGCGCCAACCGCCGTACACGCCGCGAGCGTGACTGCCGAACCGATCATTCGCGTGGTCATCGTCGACTCCTTGCCTCGATCCCGAGGGGGCGGAAACGAAGTGCTGAGACTGCCCACGATTCTTGGGCCGTGGAGTCAGGCTGTCAAGAGGCACGCGAGCCTCCGGGCAGACAATCCTGTCGGATTGGCAAATTGCGTTGCAGAAATGGCTGAATCCGTCTAGATCACCGACTCCAGGAAACTGGAACCGACGTTCACGCAGTCGAACGCGTGGAGGCCGAATCGCGCCGCCAGATCCACGCACACGTCTATCCCGCGGCAGCTGTTGCCGCGCGCATCGAGCCGCGGCGAGTAGGTGGCGATCGCCATCTGTCGGTTGACGATCGCCAGCACACCGCCGCTGACCCCGCTCTTGGCCGGGACCCCCACCCGATAGGCCCACTCACCCGAGTAGTCGTACATCCCGCACGTGAACATGATCGACAGCATGTGCTTCGCCGTGAGGACGTCGAACACCGGCTGGCCGGTGACCGGATTCAGTCCCATATTGGCCAGAGTGGCACCGATCATGGCCAGATCTCGGCACGTGACCAGGATCGAGCACTGCCGGAAATAGACATCGAGCGCGTGCTCGGCCTCGTCGTGGACCAGCCCGAAGTTGAGCAGCAGGTGCGCGATGGCGCGATTTCGATGGCCCGAGCGCCGCTCCGATTCGAATACGCGCTCGTCAACCGACAGCCTCCGGCCCGCAGCCCGGCTCAGTCGATCGAGGATCACCTCGAACGTGTTCTCCGTGTGGCGATGGTGGAGAAGCGCGGTCACGGCGATCGCGCCGGCGTTCACCATCGGATTGTGTGGTCGGTTGGTGCCGCTCTGGAGCTCGATCGAGTTGAAGGCGTCACCGCTCGGCTCGACGCCGACCCGGCGCGACACCTCCTCTTCTCCCAGCTCCTCGAGCGCCAGGCCAAACGTGAACGGCTTGGAGATCGACTGAATCGTGAACGGACGGAAGTGGTCGCCGGTTTCGAAGGCTTCCCCGGCCGCGGTCACCAGTGAAATGCCGAAGTCATCGGGATTGGCCAATCCGAGCTCCGGGATGTAGGTGGCGACGTGCCCGTCGGTCGACGAACGATTGCGGGCGTGGAGTTGCTCGATTGCATGCTGGAGTGCGTGTCTCGACATGAGGTGGGGGCTCCGATCGCGTCCGGGTGCGTCTAGCAACTGACGTGCCGCATCAACTTCTGAAAAGCGCGGACGTCATCGCTGTTCGTGCCGCGTCTGCCGGACAAGATCGTCCGTTCGAGCTGGTGAGGCGACGAGAATGTCGGGAACGCCATCGGCCGGTGGTGACGCCAAACGCGTCGCATGCTGGCCCCGTAATGGGAGCGACCGACGCCGCCGACAACCAAAAGGGACGTATGTCCGACGACATCAACGATTGCCGGCGTTTGCTGTTCATTGCGCGCTCCGACGCAGGCGCGTTCCGGGGCGGGCCGCTCGGAGCGCGTGAAAAAGTGGCGACCCAGCTCTCGGAGTTGCTGCCCCGGCTCACGTTCGACGACGCGGGCATGGGTACGTTCACGCGCGGCACCGCGGAGCTGACCGTGCAGCTCGTGAGCGACCCGGTCTCGGCCATCGAGATGACGTTGCGACCCGAGCACATGGAGGCGTTCAGGCCTCCGCTCGAACGCGTCGCGACGCGGACAGGGTGGCAGCTCCTCGACGCGGATCGCAGCGAGGTCATCTTCCCGCTCCCCACCGCGCCAGCGGCGGCACCTTCCGGCGGTTCGTCGGTCCTGCGATGGGCACTCGTCGCGCTGCTCACCGTCGGCGGCGTCGCGGGCGGTGCGTGGTGGACCTTCGTGGGATCCACCGAGTACTTGCTCGTGCCGGCGCCGTCGCGAATGGCAGGCTCCGGCGGAGCCGCGCCGCGCGCCTCGATGCCGTCACTCGACGCGCCTGGCGGCATCCCGGAGCTGGCAGGGTTTCCGGAAGGCGTTCCGCGGTCGGTCGAGGAATTCGCGGCGCAGGCGCAGCAGATCGGCGAGATCGTGGCGCGGCAGCGCCGGATGGCCCCGGAGTTCCGCGGCATGCGCGTCGTCAACGAGATGATGATGGTCGATCAGGCGGAGGTACAGTTCCAGGCGTCGGTCGGCAATGGGCTCTATGTCGATCCGGCGGAGCTGACCGACCACTCGAGTCTGCCACCCGATTTCGGCATCATGACGCTGCCGCCGCAGTTCGCGCAGCCGTCGCGCGGCGGATATCGCTTCTCGTTTTCGGGAGAGAACAAGGGGAAGCCGTTCTCCGATGCGTACGGGCCGGCCTACCACAGATACGTCTACCTCGCGCAGCCGGAACCGGGACAGACCAGCCCGTATGCGTTCGCGCTGCGCAGCGAGACGGGAAAGATTCACTACACGACGGATGGACGGATACCAACGGAGGCCGATCCGGCGGTGACCGATCGCGTGGCAGCCGAGGCGCCCGCGCTCGTCAAGGAAGTCGCCCCGGAGGCCACCGACGACGACGTCGCGACGAAGCTGAAGGCGCTGATCAATCGCTTCCTCGGGAGCAAGACAGTGCAGGACAGCCAGCTCGCGTTTCACGAGAACCGCGCGATCAAGGATCTGCAGGTGTTCTCAACCGCGCAGCAGGCATTTCAGGCAACGCTCGGCGGGCGGGGTTACGGCTCGCCGCACCTGCTCAGCGATCCGTCGCTGCTTCCGGGCCGGCCGCCGATTTCGGCCTTTGTCGACCGATCGTTCACCCAGGACGTGCGCGAGGGCTACCAGTTCAGCTTCATCGGACAGAACCCGTCGGATGGAAGGGGCGCCGCGCAGCTGTACGGCGACTACATGTACGTGGCGGTCCCTGTCGGCAACGGTCCCGCAGGCCGGCGCAGCTTCGCGGTGTCGAGCGACGGCGTCATCCGCTTTCGTACCGACGGCGCGCCACCGCAAAAGGACGATCAGATTCTGGGCAGCGGCAACTAAGCAGGTCAGGCTGAAAACGCCCGATCACCTCGTTATGAGTTGTTCGCCAGTCACCGTCCCGCGTGCGTGAACAGATCGTCTGAGCATTGGCAACCGCGGTCGAACCGCTCGATATCGGGTACTACCACCGCGGCGTCTGACCTCAGCCGGATTACGATGGGCGCATCCGCAGCGCCGGACACTCGAATCGTTTCTGCCATGAAGCCAGAATCTGATCCCGTCACTGGCCATGCGTCGTTCACCGGCACTCGAACCGCAAAGTGTCCTGCCTCGTCGGCATAAGCCCCTACACTACTGGTAGGAAAGAGACCACCGATTGGAGCGACGAGCGTGAGGTGTGCATGGGGAAGCGGTCTGCCGGCCTCATCAACAACGTGACCCGCACGCTCCCGGAGGGCTGGCAGTCCAGTGTATGTCACGCATTCGCAGATCGGCCTTGGGCGCAAAGTCGCATTGACTATGGCGCCGACACCGACACCGACGCGAACATGATTCTGGCGGACAAGGTTGAAGCCCGTGTCATCGAAGTCGATGCGATATGTGCCGTCGGGCAACGACCCGAACCGATAGGCGCCGTCGCGTCCAGTCGTCACGCGCCTGACGATGCCGTCCGAGTCTGACCGCGCCGTCACTGACACCAAAAGGAGCGGCCGGCCGCCAGCATCCACCATGCCCGATATGCTCGCCGATTGAGCGCGGGCGTGCCGAGCTCGCGTCGGAACCACAGCAGTGCCGACTCCAATCACACCGAGGCGCAGCATCCAGGTTGCGAATTGACGGCGCGTCATCTGCCCCCGTTTGGATGACCGGTGGTCTGACCCGATCCTTCATCGCGCACACCAAGGTAGTCGCGCATCGCGTCCTGGATGTTCGCCAACGCTTCCTCTTCCGTCTGGCCCTGTGACCAACATCCGGGGAGGCCGGGACATGCGACGGAGAATCCCTCGTCTGTCTTTGTCAATCGAACCT
>DASTDQ010000735.1:0-8804 GCA_035710305.1 Vicinamibacterales bacterium
CCGGTCGTTCGTGGACATGAAGGCCGACGTCTGCATCATTCCGCCCAACTCCTTCGCGCTGGCCAAGACGGTGGAGTACTTCCGGATTCCGCGCGACGTGCTCACCGTGTGCGTGGGCAAATCGACGTATGCCCGTTGCGGCCTCATCGTGAACGTCACACCGTTCGAGCCCGAGTGGGAGGGGTTCGTGACGCTGGAGATCTCCAACACGACGCCGCTGCCGGCGAAGGTGTACGCCAACGAAGGCATCGCCCAGGTGCTGTTCTTCCAGAGCGACGAGGTCTGCGAGGTGTCCTACGCGGACAAGAAGGGCAAATACCAGGGACAACAAGGCTTGACGCTGCCAAGGCTGTGATCTAGTGGACTGTATCAACTGGAAGAGTACCGCGAACAACAAGCCTCGACCGCGATTCTCCGGCCGCGACAACGGAGCGGCCGGTGGTCGTTTGCGAAGGGCATACCGGTAGATGCCTCGTACGGAGCCCGCGCGCGGCATGCGCGACTTCCTGCCCGAGGACGTCCGCCGCCGCGAGCACGTCATCGGGGTCATCCGCCGCGTCTACGAGCGATACGGGTTCGAGCCGCTGGAGACACCGGCCGTCGAGAACCTCGAGACGCTGATGGGGAAGTACGGGGACGAGGGCAACCAGCTCATATTCAAGATCCTCAAGCGCGGGGAGCACGAAGCGAGCGGGGAAGCCGATCTCGCGCTGCGCTACGACCTGACGGTGCCGCTCGCCCGCGTGGTGGCGCAGTACCAGAGCAAGCTGCCACGCCTCTTCAAGCGTTACCAGATTCAGCCTGTCTGGCGCGCCGACCGGCCGGCGCGAGGGCGGTTCCGGGAGTTCTACCAGTGCGACGTTGACGCGCTGGGCTCGACCTCGCCAACCGTCGAAGCGGACGTGTGTGCCGCGGTCTCTGACGCCCTGACCGAGCTTGGATTCAGCGACTTCACGATCCGCATCAACCACCGGCAGTTGCTGACGTCGATCTTGAACGTTGCCGGCATTCCCGAGGCACTGCACGGCACTGCTCTCGTGGCCGTCGACAAACTGGACAAGATCGGCGCCGACGGCGTGAAGACGGAGATGGCCGGGCGCGGGATCGGGAGTGACGCGGCCGGCAAGTTGATACACCTGTTCGAGTTCCTCGCAAACGATCGTCTCGGCAGCAGAAGCGTGATGACGGACGAGGCGGGCGGCGCTGCCTTCGAGAATGTCGGGGCGATCTTCGATCAGGCCGAGGCGACGAGCGCGGCCGCCCATTTGCGTTTTGATCCAAGCCTCGCGCGAGGGTTGTCGTACTACACGGGTGCGATCATGGAGATCAACGTGCCCGACCTCGCCGGCAGCCTCGGCGGCGGCGGGCGCTACGACAACCTGGTGGGCATGTTTCTCGGTCAGAGCGTCCCGGCATGCGGATTCTCTTTGGGCCTCGAGCGCATTCTCGTGGTGATGGGCGAGCGCGGCATGTTTCCCGCCAACCTCCCGAAGGCGCCTGCGGACGTCATGGTGGCTGTCTTCGACGCCGCGGATACTCCCCATGCCCTCCGGGTTGCCGGATTGTTACGACAATCCGGGCTTCGCGTCCTCGTGTACCCGGAGTCCGACAAGATCGGCAAGCAGATCAAGTACGCTGATTCCCTGGGGGTGCCGTTCGTGGCGATCCTCGGAGGAAACGAGATTGCGGCCGGTACCCTGACCGTGAAGAACCTGGCCGCACAGACGCAGGCGACCCACGACCAGGCCGCGGCAGGCGGCGTGATTCTCGAGGGACTGAGGCAACGTGGCTGAGCAACTTGGCGATTTGACGCGTACCCATACGTGCGGGGCGCTCCGTCCATCCGATGTCGGCGCGGATGCGGTGCTGCTCGGCTGGGTTCACCGGGTCCGCGATCTCGGCGGTCTCCTGTTCATCGACGTGCGTGACAGGGACGGCGTCGCCCAGGTCGTCTTCGACAAGGACGACGAAGCGCTCATGGCGAAGGCCAAGAGGCTGCGGTCCGAATTCGTCGTGGGGGTGTGCGGGCGCGTGCGACGCCGATCGGCCGAGACGATCAACCCGAAGATTCCGACGGGAGAAGTCGAGGTCGTCGTCCGCCGCCTCGTCGTGTTGAACGAGGCGAAGACGCCGCCGTTCCCCGTCGCGGACGAGACGCCCGTGTCCGAGGACGTCCGGCTGAAATATCGCTATCTCGATCTGCGCCGGCCCAGGCTCCAGGGCAACGTGATTCTCCGGCACCGTCTGACGACGGCGATCCGGAAATACTTCGACGCGAACGGCTTCCTGGAGATCGAGACGCCGATTCTCACCAAGTCCACGCCGGAAGGGGCGCGCGACTACCTGGTGCCGAGCCGCGTCCATGCGGGCGAGTTCTTCGCGCTGCCGCAGTCGCCGCAGCTCTTCAAGCAGATCCTGATGGTCTCGGGGATGGATCGCTACGTGCAGATCTGCAAGTGCTTCCGGGACGAGGACCTGCGCGCCGACAGGCAACCCGAGTTCACGCAGGTGGACGTCGAGATGTCATTCGCCAGGCCGGAGACGATCTTCGGCGTCATCGAGCCGCTGATGGGGGACATCTTCGCGGTGATCGGCAGGCAAATCGAAACGCCGTTTCCCCGCATGCCCTACGCGGAAGCGATAGCGAAGTACGGCTCCGACAAGCCGGACCTTCGGTGCGGGATGCCGATTCAGGACGTCAGCACTCTGTTCCGCGAGTCGTCCTTCGAGGTGTTCCGGAAGATCGTGGCCGGAGGGGGCGCGGTCCGAGCCTTCGTCGTGCCCAATGCGGCCGGCTACTCACGAAGCGCAGTCGACGGCATCGTTGGCCAGGAGAAGGCACAGGGGCGGCATCTCCTGTGGGCGCGGCGTGCGGAAGACGGCACGATCACCTCGTCGTTCCCGAAGGCGGTCGGCGAGGAGACGGTACGGCGGCTGCTCGACGCGAGCGGCACGAGCAACGGACAGCTCCTGTTCGTCGTGGCGGGGGAGGCTGACGCCGCATCAAAGGCCCTGGGGCAGCTGCGTTTGACGCTCGCCAGGAAGGACGGGTTGCTCGACCCGGAGAAGTTCGCGTTCACGTGGGTCGTCGACTTTCCTCTGCTCGAGTGGGACGCGGACGACAAGCGTTTCGTGGCGATGCACCACCCGTTCACTTCTCCGCTCGACGAAGACATCCCCAAGCTCGAGTCGGACCCGGGTGCGGCCCGCGCCAAGGCGTACGACCTGGTGCTGAACGGCAGCGAGATCGGTGGCGGGAGCATCCGTATCCACGATGCAGACATGCAACGGCGCATGTTCTCCCTCCTCAACATCGGCGCGGAGGAGGCGAAGGCCCGGTTCGGGTTCTTCCTGGAGGCGCTCGAGTACGGAACGCCGCCTCACGGCGGCATCGCGCTCGGCCTCGATCGTATTGCGGCGCTTCTCGCCAACGAGAGCTCGATTCGCGAGGTCATCGCTTTCCCGAAAACGGCGACGGCCGTGGACCTCATGTCCGACGCGCCATCGCCGGTGGACGACAAGCAGCTGCGAGAACTGCACCTGCAGATCAGGAAGACGTAGATCGAGAAGGCCTCAGGGCTCAGGGCCCAGGCCTCAGAGATCGAAGACCGGAGAACGAAGTGTAATGAAGAGGATTCCGCTGCCCCAGGAAGGTCTCGAGACGCTGTATGGAGCGCACGACGGAAACCTGAAGCACATCGAGTCGCTGCTCAACGTCCAGATCCGCACGCAGGGCGGCGAGCTGATTGTCGAGGGCGACCGCACCGGGGAGGCGCGCGTCGAGCGCATCTTCAATCAACTGCTCGGCCTGATGTCAGAGGGGTACGACCTGCGGAACGGGGACGTGCGGACCGCGGCTCAACTGGTGGCCGACGACGAGAGCGTTGACCTTCGAGACTACTTCCTGAAGGAAGGTCAGCGGCAGCCCGAGGGGACGCGCAGGCGGGTCAAGCCGAAGAGCACCAACCAGCGCAGATACCTGGATGCCATCGAGCGGTTCGACATCGTGTTCGGCGTCGGACCGGCGGGTACGGGGAAGACGTATCTCGCGATGGCCCAGGCCGTCAGCTACCTGCTGGCGAAGAAAGTCAGCCGCATCATCCTCGCGCGCCCGGCCGTCGAGGCGGGCGAGAAGCTCGGCTTCCTGCCGGGCGACCTGCAGGAAAAGGTGAACCCGTATCTGCGCCCGCTCTACGACGCCCTCTACGACATGATGGACACCGAGCGCGCGACGCGCCTGGTCGAGCGCGGGACGATCGAAGTTGCGCCCATAGCCTTCATGCGCGGCCGGACGCTGAACGACGCGTTCGTGATCCTGGACGAGGCCCAGAACACGACGTCCGAGCAGATGAAGATGTTCCTCACCCGGCTCGGGTTCGGCTCGAAGGCGGTGGTGACGGGCGACATCACGCAGATCGACCTGCCGCACCCGCGCACGTCCGGGCTGGTCGAGGTGCTCAAGATCGTCAAGGACATCGAGGGCATCGGCTTCATCTATTTCGACGAGCGTGACGTGGTGCGCCATCGGCTCGTGCAGCAGATCGTGAAGGCGTACGACGTCTTCTCCGGCAGCGGGCGCAATGGGAATGACCGCTCGTAGCAGCGGGACGGAATCCTCCACACGATTTCCCCTCCGGCCGGCGACGCTCGTGGTCGAGGTCGTCGCCGCCGGCCGTCTGCGAGCGCCAGGGCTGGCCCGCTGGCTCCAGTCGGTGGCGCCGCCGCGCGTCCGGGGTCTGGTGACGGTGGCGCTCGTCCCGGACGCGCGGGTCCGCCGGCTCAACGCGCGATACCGCGGCCGTGACTCGGCCACGGATGTGCTCTCGTTTTCCGCGGATGAGCCGGGGCAGCTCGGCGACGTGGTCATCGCCTGCGGGATGGCGAAGCGTCAGGCGCGCAGGGCGGGTCATCCGGTGCAGGTCGAGCTGCGGGTGCTCGCGCTGCATGGCCTCCTGCACCTTCTTGGCTATGATCACGAGCACGATGACGGCCGGATGGCCCAGGTGGAGCGGCGGCTCCGCCGGAAGGGCGGCTTGAGCGAGGGGTTGATCGAACGGGAGCGTCGATGACTCCGCTGGCGCTCTTCCTGCTCGGGTGCGCGACGGTATTCCTGGGATCCGTCCAGGTCGCCTTCAGCGCCCTCATGCGGTTGTCGCTCCGGCTGATGGCGGAGCGCGGCGGCCGCGACGACCGCCTGGGCTTCTATCTCGACGATCCGCTCCAGCTCTTCATCCCGGTGCGCATGCTGATCGGCGTGTGCACGGTGCTGGCGGGCGCCCTGATCGCACGCCTCAGCAACATTCAGGACGCCCTGTCGATCGCCGTGTTCATCGTGTCGCTCGTGGCCTTCGTCCTGGTCTGCGAGCACCTGCTGCCGATGCTCATCGTGCGCCAGGATCCGGAACGCGTTCTCGACGTCCTGCTGCCCGTCTTCCACTATGTGGCGCGCGTACTGACGCCGCTGACGGCGGCTGTTCTCGGCGTGGTCGGCGTCCGCCGTGAGGCGGCCAACGGCACATCCGAGGCGGCGCCGCCATTGCTCGCCGCCGCCAGCGAACAGGGAGAGGGCGCGATCTCGCAGCAGGAGGGGCGCGAGCTGCTCCAGTCGATCGTCGACTTCACGGAGACCGTCGCGCGCGAGGTCATGACGCCGCGGCCCGACATCGTCGCGATACGGGCCGACGCGACGCTGCTGGACCTCCGAACGCTGTTCCGCGAGGAGCAGTACTCCCGCATGCCCGTGTACCGCGACAACCTGGACAACATCGTCGGCATCGTGTTCGTCAAGGATCTCGTTGCCCTGCCGCCGGGAACCGAGCCGCCGCTGACGACGCTGATGCGCTCGGCCTATTTCGTCCCCGAGAGCAAGCGGGCATCCGAGCTGCTGAAGGAGATGCAGCGCCGGCAGGCGCAGATGGCGATCGTCGTGGACGAGTACGGCGGCACCGGCGGCCTGGTGACGGTGGAGGACCTGCTCGAGGAGATCGTCGGCGAGATTCGCGACGAGTACGACGTCGAGAGCGAGACAGTGACCGACGAGGGTAACGGCGTCTTCGTGTTCAGCGGCAAGGTCAGCGTAGACGAAGTACGGGATCGGCTGGGCGTGGAGATCGAGCGTGAGGGCTTCGAGACCGTCGGGGGGTTCCTCCTGTCGCATCTCGGCCGGATGCCGTACGTGGGCGAGAAGGTGGAGGTCGAGGACCTGGCCTTCGAGGTCCTCGAAGTGGAGCGCCGCCGGGTCACGAAGCTGCGGGTGCGCCGTACTGACACCGAACCCAGAACCGAGCGTGAACGTGAACGTCGTGAACCCACTGAACGCGAACGTGAAACTCAACACGAACCGGGAACCGTGAAGCGAGAAGTGTGAACCGGGGTGATGAGATCCGGCTTCGTCTCGTTCATCGGCCGCCCCAACGCCGGCAAATCGACCCTGCTGAACCGCATCGTCGGCCAGAAGCTCGCCATCGTCTCGGACAAGCCGCAGACCACCAGGACACGCGTGGTGGGCGTCAAGAACTACGAGCGTGGCCAGGTGGTGTTCGTGGATACGCCGGGCGTCCACAAGCCGGCGCACCGGATGAACGTCCGCATGGTGGACGTCGCGCTCGAGGCCATCCGCGAGGTTGACGTCCTGGCGCTCGTCGTGGACAGCTCGGTGAAGCCCGGTTCAGGCGACCGGTACCTGCTGGACCTGGTCAAGGGCGCCGGCAAGCCCGTGCTGCTCGTGCTGAGCAAGGTGGACCTCGTCGCCAAGTCCTCGCTGCTTCCGCTCATCGACGAGTACCGCCGCGCGCACCCGTTCGCCGAGATCGTTCCGGTGTCGAGCGCGGACGGTACCAACGTCGAGACGCTCGAGCGCCTGTTCCTCGACTACCTGCCCGAGGGTGAGCCGCTCTATCCGCCCGAGTACCTGACCGACCAGACGGAGCGGTTCTTCGTGGCCGAGATCGTCCGCGAGCAGGTGCTTCGGCTCACGCACGACGAGTTGCCGTTTTCGACGGCGGTCGTCGTCGATCGCTTCGACGAGAGCGAGCGGGACCTTCTCAAGCTGTACTGCACCATCCTCGTCGAACGCGAGTCTCAGAAGGCGATCGTCGTCGGCAAGGGCGGCAGCATGATCAAGCAGATCGGGACGGCGGCACGCTTGGGGCTCGAGGCGCACTTCGAGCAGCGTGTGTTCCTCGACCTGCACGTGAAGGTGAAATCGGAGTGGCGAGACGACGAGCGGATGCTCGACGAGATCTCGACGCAGAACAGAGGCGGATAGCTGTTTACGTGATGTTCAGGTTCTCCCGGAACACGTTCTCGGGGTCGTACTTCCGCTTCAGCTCGCGCAGCCTGGGCAGGTTCGACCCGTAGACGGCGGCGAGGCCTTCGCTCGTCATCTCGTCGGCGCCGATGTAGTTCGCGTACCGGCGGCCGCTCGCGAGGGACTGCAGGGCGGCATAGGTGCCGCGCACCCACGCGATGTTCGCGTCCGTCTGCCCGGCATCGAGCCATTCGCCGAGGATGTTCACGTTGTAGCCGGGACTGCGAAGTGCATACGCCGTCGCCTCCACCGGGACGCGTGTCGCGGCGCCGTGGAAGTGCTCGAACAGGATCTGCGACATCGGCGAGGGGCACGACGCCATCGCGGTCACGGCGGCGTCGATCGCGCGGTCCTCCATGCGATCCAGGAACGGCGCCTTCCAGTAGTTGAGCGCGCCCTTCGGAAAGGCGCCATCGAGCAGGCCGTTCAACGCGACGTAGGAAATCGGCCCCATCGCGTCCATCACCGGAGATCCGAAGCTCTTGACCGGCGCCAGTGCCGCCTCGGTGCCGGCGGCCGGTCCCAGGTACGCGGCCGCGATCGCGGCGAGCTTCGTCGCCCCGTCCGGACCCGTCAACAGCGCGCACACCGTGAACACGTCATCGCCGATCGAGGCCGTGTAGTCCCTGAAGAACCTGAGCACGTCGCGCGCGGCGGCCATCGGCCAGGCCACGAGTCCTCCCGCGATGGTAGGGCCGATGTCGTGCAGCGTGAACTCGAACGACGAGACGACGCCGAAGTTGCCGCCGCCGCCGCGAACGGCCCAGAAGAGATCGGCGTGATCGGTAGCGCTGGCGCGGACGGACGTGCCGTTTGCGAGCACGATGTCCACCGACCGCAGGTTGTCGAGCGACATTCCGTGCCTGGCCATGAGCCAGCCGAAGCCGCCGCCGAGCGTGAGGCCCGCGACACCCGTCGTCCCGACCACGCCTCCCGTCGTGGCGAGGCCGAACTGCTGCGTTTCCCGGTTGACCTCCTTCCAGGTGGCGCCCCCTTCGACGCGCGCCGTTCGCGACGCCCGGTCCACGACGACGCTGCGCATGAGCGAGAGGTCGATCATCATCCCCGCGTCGACGACGGCGCGGCCGGCGACGTTGTGTCCGCCTCCGCGGATCGAGATCCTCAGCCCGTGCGTGCGCGCGAACGCGACCGCGTCGCTGATGTCGGCCGTTCCGCGGCACTGTGCAATCACGGCCGGGCGCTTGTCGATGAGGCCGTTATGCACGCGCCTGGCCTCCTCGTACCCGGCGTCGCCCGACAGCAGCAGACGGCCGGAAAACGACGCCGAGAGATCGCGAACCGCTTTGGACATGTCGGGCATTAACCGGGCCTCCGGGAAGACCGACGATCTTACAACGCCGGCCGCGGGGCTGAGGTCAGTGCGTACCGAGGAACCAGAGGAGCAGGGGCGGTACGGCCCCGGAGATCACTCCGCCCATGACGACGCAGGGCACGAGCCACAGGAGTTGACGCCGCATGCGCCCGAGGCCGTGTT
>DASTDQ010000736.1:0-2920 GCA_035710305.1 Vicinamibacterales bacterium
GATCCGGCGATGCTCGTGTGGCTCGACGGCATCCTCAACACGCGCGTGCGTCCGCAGGAGAACTTCGCGCGCGAAATCATGGAGTTGTTCACGTTCGGCATCGGCCACTACACCGAGCTCGACGTGTACGCCGCGGCGCGCGTGTTCACCGGGTGGAACATCCGTCCGGTCGGCAACCGGGCTGCGGGCGACGCGGGCTTCTACTACGAGTTCGTCTACAACGGGAGCCAGCACGACACGGGGGAAAAAACCTTCACGTTCCCGATCTATCGCGGCGGTGGCCGGACGATCCCGGCGCGTCCGCCGGCCGAGGGGATGCAGGACGGCATTGATTTCATGACGGCGCTGGCGACGCATCCGGCGACGGCGCGCAGGCTGGCGCGAAAGCTCTGGACGTTCTTCGTGAACGAGGTGGAGGAGCCGGACCCGTCCCTCATCGGCGACGCGGCCACCATCTACCTGCAGAGCGGCACCCGCATCGGACCGGTCGTGTCGTACATGCTGCGGTCCCGCGAGTTCCAGAACCCTGGCAACTGGCACACGCGCTACTCCTGGCCCGTCGAGTTCGTCGCCCGCGCGATCAAGGAAGTTGGTTGGGTCGGCTACAACCTGGCCTCCGCGCGCACGCCGCTCCTGTCGATGGGCCAGCTCCTGTTCGAGCCGCCCGACGTCAACGGGTGGGAGCTCGGACAGGGATGGTTCACGACCGGCGGCATGCTCGCGCGCATGAACTTTGCCGCGGGCCTTGCAGGCACTCAGCGGCTCAACCTGGCAAGCGCCGCTGCCAGCGCGGGCTCCTCGCCCGAGTCGCTGCTGGAGTACTTCATGGAGCGGCTGTCGCCGTTGCCCTATGCCGAATCTCCACGCACGGAACTGATGGCGTACCTCGAGAGCGGAGGCGCGTGGACCGGAAGCGAGGCGCAGCTTCGCCTCAAGGCAACAGGGTTGGCGCGGCTGATCGTGGGATCTGCGGAGTATCAACTGGTCTAAGCAGGGGGCAGGGGGCAGGGGGCAGGGGGCAGGGGGCAGACCGAAGACCGGAGACCGACATATGGTTACTCGCCGAGACTTCATCCGTGACGGTGCGGCGGCGTTCGTGGTCAGCTTCGCGGCTCCGGCGTTTCTGGGCGACGCCGCACGAGCGCAGGGTGCGCGCTCGCGAAACCTGGTTGTCGTCTACCTGGGCGGCGGCAACGATTCCCTGAATACCGTCGTGCCGTACCAGGATGAGTACTACTATCGCCGGCGCCCGACCATCGCCGTGCCCGCGGGGCAGGTGCTTCAAATCGGACAGGATTCCGGTGGCAACCAGCTCGGATTGCACCCGCGACTCTCCGGACTGCACGGCATCTTCAACGAAGGACGTCTCGCCATCGTCCAGCGAACCGGATATACGGGCTCCAGCCGATCCCACTTTCAGGGACTCGATATCTGGAGCACGGCCAAACCGTCGGAGCCGACCACCACGGGGTGGCTGGGCCGCTTCCTCGAAACCGTGCAGCCGCCACACGGCTTGTGTGGCTGGTGTACGACGCGCGAGGTGCCGCGCGCGCTGCTCTCGCGCGAGTTGAGCGTCCCGGGAATCAGTGACGCGCGAGCGTACCGGTTCGAAAGCCCCAACGGCGTGGCCGAAGGACTCAACGAACGTCGCGCGGCCTCGCGGATTGCGTCGCACGTCGCAGTGGACCGCCCGCATCTGGCGTTTGTCAACGCCGCAGCGACGAGCACGTTCGAGACGCTGGACGTGGTGGCGCAGGTGGCCGCGTACGTCCCCACGGTGGCGTATCCCGGTGGCGGCTTTGGCCTGGCGCTGCAGACGGTCGCCGGCTCCATCGTCCGCAACACGGGGACGCGCGTGTACTGGGTGCAGACCGGCGGCTTCGACACGCATGCTGCGCAGGGCGGGCAGGGCGGGGGGTTTTACGGCAACCTGATGGGGACCTACAACGACGGCATCACCGCTTTCTATAACGACCTGCGCAACCACGGCCTGCTGGGCGACACGCTCGTTCTGCAGTTCTCGGAGTTCGGCAGGCGCATCGCCGAGAACGGAAGCGCCGGCACCGATCATGGCGCCGCGGCGGTGATGATGGCGATTGGAGGCGCGGTGCGTGGCGGCGTGTACGGGACCGCCCCGTCACTGAACAACACGGACTCCAGCAACCCGACGCTCGAGAGCAACGGGGGCGACGTCCGGCACGAGACCGACTTCCGCGCCGTCTACGCCCGCGTGCTCGACGGCTGGCTCGGCGCGAGCTCCACGGCGATCCTCGGCGGTGACTTCCGGGCCGGAGCCCCGCCAGTCGTCTGAGCGAGTACCCCCTCGCACCGTCGCACCCTCGCACCTTTACCGTCGTCTTTCGGCCAGAAGCCGTCATACGAACGGACGGACCAGTGCCCGGCCGAATTCACCCCAGATCGGCGCCGCAAGCAGTTGCGCTTTGAAAAACGAGACGACAATCAGTCCCCCGCTCACGAACGGGACGGCACTCAACCTGCGCCGAGACGCGAGATCGATCGCGATGATCGCCAGCACGGGAGAGAGCCACACCAACAAGTACGCCAGCGAGTCACTCTTGAGTACGCGTCCAACGGCCGCACCGCCAAGGGCCGCCGTTGCGGCGACAACCCATTGTTTATGTACTTCGGGCTGCGAACGATACGCGAAGGCGAAGGCAAGGAACGCGCCGAAAAGCACCAAGTCGGCGAGGCTGAGAATCGCCACCATGCCTCCGACTTCGACCGGGAAATCTCCAGCCCGCACACGAAGCGCCGGCGCCCCGATACTGACCATGACACCGATGAGAAAAACGAACGCACCGTACGCCATTCCAGCCACACCGATCTGTCGGTGTAAGCGCACGCGCCCGGCACTCGCGAGTGCCGCCTGGGCCATGAGTAATAACACCCAGCCGACAAA
>DASTDQ010000737.1:0-4207 GCA_035710305.1 Vicinamibacterales bacterium
GATCGAGCGAGGGGAGCTGGTCGCGCTGGCGATGCCCGAGGTCCGCATCAAGCGCCAGGTGCGGCTGATCTTCCGCAAGAGCGGAGAGCGATCTCACGCCTCTGCCGCCTTCCTCGCGATGCTCGAGGAGAAGAAGAAGCCAGCATAGGCCGCCGGACGTCCAAGCGCGCCGGCATGTCGGGCTGATGCCTCCGGCTCCGCCCGCCGGAAACTCGCCCTCCGACTCGGCACGCTGACGCTCGCGCGTCGACTAGGTGGTAACTCGCGGCGGAGTCCGCGCCGCGCAATCGGACCGTCGGAGCTAATGCGCACGCCCGGGAGCACGTGGACGGAAGTCGACGCGGAAACCTCGCTCCGGGCGAGTTTCAGCCTGGAGAGTCGCGGCGGGCTCCGCAGGTCGGCATCATCCGACACGCCAGCACGCTTGGACCAGCGGTATGCCGGATGAGGGGCGCGTATGCCAGGCCGACGGCGACCGCACGGAAATCGGCCGTAGCGATTCAACCGTGCGTCTTCCGCCAACGCGTTCGAGTTGCGACGAGTCAGCGCCAGCGTCTTGAGCCGCGTAACGGATGTCGCCTCGAATCAGCACGTAGACGCACGGGGAGCGTCAGGGTACAAGCGAGGACCGATTTCCCGGCCGCAGCATCCGCGACCGTCAGACGGCATGCCGCTGGTCCAGGGTGCAGAACCAGTGTGTCAGCTGCCCGAGAACGCGGCACTGAACTCCCTGATCCGCGCAGCGTTCTTGCCAAGATCGGTGAGGCCCTCCCGCGAGTGCGATCGCAGATCCACGCGGCTTCCGGCGCCGGCCGGCCGCACGCGAATCACGATGTCGTCCTTGAACCTGAAGAACGTCGTCGTGTCCACCGCTTCGATGACGCCCGTGGACTCGTTGGCGGCCACGATATTCCACCCCATCTCCTGGGCCAGGGAGAGCGCCCGTGCGAACGCAGCGGGCGGCGTCAGCGTCGTGTCGATTGGCCGGACGTCCGGGTGCACCTGCCGCTGATTGGTCGCCGTGTGCGCGCCTCCGTACTCCGCGGGGGTGCTGCCGGCGGGGCGCAGCGGAATCACCGCCTCGAATCGCGGAGGGTCCTCCAGGTCCGTCGTGATGTCGTTGATGAATGGACCGGGCGGCGGCTCGGCCCGGTTGACGATCAGCGTTCCGCTCAAGGCAAACAGGATGAGCGTCGCGACGCCTGAATAGACCGTCGCGCCCGTGTCGGGCAGCCGCATCGAGACGAGCCAGATGAGGACGGCCGGCCCGATCAGCGCGGTCGATCCGACGGCAATCCACCGGAGCCAGGTGAACGCGTTGATGTAGGAGACGAGGCCGTTTCGCGATCCCGCGATCGCGTACACCGTCGCGGCGATCGCCAGGATGGCAAGGGCGAACGCAACCAGCGCAAATCGTCGAACCGGGCTGGCTTCGGCCATGTCCCTCGGGCTTGCTCGGAAGGCTGAGAAGGCGGGTCTAAAGACCCGCCTCTACGAGAAAGCTAAAGACCCGCCTCTACTCACAAGGCGGGTCTAAAGCCCCGCCTCTACGGGAAAGCCTCTGATGTAAGGCAGCTTCGCCGCGGTGGCGTCAACCTCGTCGTAGCGATCCAGGAGCATGCCCGTCGTGTCCCAGGCGCCGGTTGCAAACGCGTCGCGGCAATTGGGTGGCAGCGAGACGGCGCAGCGGAAGTCTCCGGCCTCGCAGGTGCCCGAGGCGAGGTCGAGGCGAATCTCGGTCCGCGGATCGCGTTCGACCAGATCCATGAGCGCGCGGACGTCGGCGCCGGACGCGGTCAGGCACGGCATCCCGATCATGAGCGAGTTGCCGAAGAAGATCTCCGCGAAGGACTCGCCCACGACCGCGTCGATCCCCCACCGGTGAATGGCCTGCGGCGCGTGCTCCCGCGACGATCCGCACCCGAAGTTCGAGTTGACGATGAGCACCGACGCTCCCGCGAAGCGCGCATCGTCCAGCGGGTGTGCCGTCGTCTTCCGGTCGTCCTCGAAGAGGTGCTGCTCCATCCCCTCGAACGTGATCGAACGGAGGTACCGCGCGGGGATGATGCGATCGGTGTCGATGTCGCTGCCCCGCAGCGGCAGCCCGCGCCCGTCGATCCGCGTGATCCGGGTCATCGGTCCACCATCTCCCGCACGTCGATCACCTCGCCCGAGACCGCGGCGGCCGCCACCATCGCCGGGCTCATGAGGAGCGTTCGGCCGGTCGGACTTCCCTGCCGCCCCTTGAAGTTGCGGTTCGAGGAGGAGGCGCACACCTGGTTGCCTTCGAGCTTGTCGGGGTTCATCCCGAGGCACATCGAGCACCCGGCCCCTCGCCATTCGAACCCCGCCTCCCTGAAGATATGGTCGAGGCCTTCGCGCTCGGCCGCCCGGCTGATCGAGACCGACCCCGGAACGACGAGCGCTTTCACCCTCGGAGCCACGCGGCGGCCGCGCACCACACGCGCCGCTTCGCGGAGATCGGACAAGCGCCCGTTGGTGCACGATCCGATGAAGGCCACGTCAACTTTCGTTCCGGCAATCGGCTGGCCCGGCTTGAGCCCCATGTACTTCAGCGCGTCCGACACCGCCTGCGGCTCGACGCCGGGCTCGCTGGGGGACGGCACGCTGCCGTCGATGCCAATCGACTGGCCGGGGTTCACGCCCCAGGTGACGACCGGCGTCAACTCCGCCGCGCGGATCTCCACCTCGTCGTCGTAGGCCGCGTCCGGATCGGATGCCATCGACGTCCACCAGGTTCTGGCGCGCTCGAAGGCGTCCCCCTGCGGAGCAAACGGACGACCGCGCATGTAGGCGAACGTCGTCTCGTCCGGGTTGACGTAGCCGACGCGGGCGCCGCCCTCGATCGACATGTTGCAGATCGTCATGCGCTCGTCCATCGACATGCGCTCGACGGTGTCGCCCGCGTATTCGTAGGCGTAACCCGTGCCCCCGCGCACGCCAAGTCTCTGGATGATGGTGAGGATGACGTCCTTCGCATAGACGCCCCGCGGCAGCGCTCCGGTCAGGCGGATGCGCCGGACCTTGAGCGGCTCCATGGCCAGGCACTGCGACGCGAGGACGTCCCTTACCTGCGACGTGCCGATGCCGAACGCCACCGCGCCGAACGCCCCGTGCGTCGAGGTGTGGCTGTCGCCGCACGCGATCGTCATGCCGGGCTGCGTGAGCCCGAGCTCCGGGCCGATGACGTGCACGATGCCCTGGCGCTCGTCCTCGAGCCCGGCGAAGCGGAGACCGAAGTCGCGGACGTTGCGCTCGAGCGAGGCCATCATGTCTTCGGCCATGACGTCGAGAAACGGGCGCGTCCGCGCCATGGTCGGCACGATGTGATCGGCGGTGGCAAACGTCAGATCCGGACGCGCCACCTTCCAACCCCGCGCCCGCAGCTCGTCGAAGGCCTGCGGCGTCGTGACCTCGTGCACGAGGTGCAGGCCGATGAACAGCTGCGTCTGCCCGGTTGGAAGCGGGCGGACGGTGTGGAGATCCCACACTTTCTTCAGAAGCGTCGTTCCCATCAGTCGTTGGCGTGGCGAACTTTCATCGTAGCACGCGGCCCCGAGACGCACGGATGGCCTTTGACCCAGCACCGCCATTGTCGATCGACGCCGCGCCGGATGCCGATTCTCGGACCCCAGCAAATCGTGCCCGCAGTGAACCGGCGGTCCTCGATCCGGAGCGGGCCCGCGACGAGGTCCGCGCGATTCTGATCGAGCGTGATGCCGAGCGCCTGCGTCAGGTTGCCCGGCCCCCGACAGAGGTCCCTCTCGTCCAGCCGGGCCCGGCCGCGCGACCGCCGCTCGACCATCAGATCGACGCCGTCAATCGGCTCGAGCGCGCGGATCAGCACCGCCGCGGGCGAGCCCTCGGCTTCGGTCACCGCGTTCACGAGCCGGTGAATGCCGTAGTTCAGATACACGTACGCGTGTCCGGGTGGGCCATAGAGCGGCGCGTTCCGCGTCGTGAGACCGGGCGCAGCATGGCAGGCCGGGTCGTCTTCGCCAATGTAGGCCTCCACTTCGACGATCATCCCCGCGGCGGCGCCGGCCCTCGTGCGGTGGACGAGGACCTTGCCGATCAACTCGGCAGCCACGGTGAGCGTCGGTCTCTCGTAGAACGATTTTGTAAGGGGGTCGGGAGTCACTTACCTGGCTGCGTATGCGTTCGAGCGGCCGGTGGCGAGACCATC
>DASTDQ010000738.1:0-13222 GCA_035710305.1 Vicinamibacterales bacterium
ATGTCGACGCCGTCGCCGTTGTCACGCCGGTGTGGACGCATTACGAGCTGGCCAAGGCGGCGCTCGAGCACGGCAAGCACGTGTTCGTGGAGAAGCCGTTCACGTCCACGTCTCGACAGGCCGAGGAGCTCATCGAGCTCGCCGACAGGAAGAACCTGAAGATCATGGTGGACCACACTTTCCTGTTCAGCGGCGCCGTCAGGAAGATTCGCGAGATCGTCGAAAAGGGGACGCTGGGGTCGCTGTACTACTTCGATTCGACACGGGTCAACCTGGGCCTCTTCCAGCACGACGTGAGCGTGGTATGGGACCTGGCGCCTCATGATCTGTCGATCATGGACCACATCCTCCACACCAAGCCCGAGGCGGTCGTCACCACGGGCGCCAAACACATCAACGACCTGGCGGACATGGCCTTCATCACCGTGTTCTTCCCCGGGAATCTCATCGCGCATATCAACGTGAACTGGCTGTCCCCGGTCAAAGTGCGCATGACGCTCATCGGCGGCAAGGACAAGATGCTGGTGTGGAACGACCTCGAGCCCGACGAGAAGATCAGGGTGTACGACAAGGGAGTCGACGTCACGAACGGCCAGGGCGTCCACGACCTGCTCGTCAGCTACCGCTCCGGTGACGTGTACTCCCCTCGCGTGGAGGGGACGGAAGCCCTCAAATACGAGCTCAACTACTTCGTGGACTGCATCATCAAGGGCGAGACACCGGTGAACGATGGTGCTGCAGGCCTCCGGGTGGTGCGGTTGCTCGAGGCCGCCGAACGGTCGCTGAACGAACGGGGACGAATCATCCCGCTGTAAGTCTTGCTGCTCCACATCCCATCGCGCGCGCTGCCGGAGCCGAACCCGTTTCAACTGGTCAACGAGCCTGCTGGGTCGGCATCGGTCGAAGGTAAGCGGATGCACCAGTGTCTGTTCGACTACTTCGGTTGTCCACGAGACCTGGTTGCACTCTCGGCTGCTGAACGTCTTCTGTCCGACCCGGGCTATTTCGCGTTCGGGGACGCCGTGGCGTACGGACGGTCCGATCGGTGCCGGGTCACTTCGCTGCCCACCGACGGTCTCGAAGACTCGCTCCCGGCCGTCGCCGCCACCCATGACGGTGTGCGACTTCCGTTCGATCTGGATGAAGTCGTCACCAACCTGCGCCAGGAGCGCTACCGCCAGCCTGCGCGCGGCTACCTGGAACAGGCGACGAGTGTCGGGACGATTCAGAGGCTCTATTACCTCCTGCGGCCCGTGCTGCCAGTGGCTGTCAGGCGGCACTTGCAGCGCGTGCGGTTGAGCGGCTGGGAACGGATTGCCTTTCCGCGGTGGCCGCTCGAGACTGCCGTTGATTCGCTGATGCGAACGACGCTCGGCTTGCTGGTCCGTCAGAACGGTGGACGAGCCATTCCCTTCATCTGGTTCTGGCCCGAGGGCGCTCCCGGTTGCGTCGTGATGACGCACGACGTGGAAGGCGCCGCCGGGGGTGAGTTCTGCGGCCAACTCATGGATCTCGACGACGCCCACGACATCCGGTCGGCGTTTCAGGTTGTTCCCGAGATGCCCGGCCAGCCGACGAGAGCGCTCGTGAACGACATGCGCAAGCGCGGGTTCGAGGTGAACCTGCACGACCTGAACCATGACGGCTACCTGTTCCACGAGCGCGCGGAATTCCTCAAGCGAGCCGCCCTGATCAACCGGTATACACGGGAGCTCGAGTGCCGCGGTTTCCGCTCGGGCGCGATGTATCGCGAGCAGGACTGGTTCGACGCCTTCGAGTTCTCGTACGACATGTCCGTCCCGAACGTCGCGCACCTCGAGCCGCAGCGCGGCGGCTGCTGCACCGTGATGCCATATTTCGTCGGCAACGTCCTCGAGCTGCCCCTGACGACGACGCAGGACTACTCGCTCTTTCACATCATCGGCGACTACTCGAGCGCGTTGTGGAAGCAGCAGGTCGAGCTGATCCTGGCGTTCAACGGCTTTGTCAGCTTCATCGCGCATCCCGACTACCTGATCGAAAAGCGCGCGCGCGCCGTCTACGTGAGTCTGCTCGAGCACCTGAAGATGCTTCGCGAGACGCGGCATGTCTGGATGGCGCTGCCCGCCGACGTCGATCGCTGGTGGCGAAACCGAAGACGGATGACGCTCGTCGAGCGGGGCGGTGCCTGGCGGATCGAGGGGCCCGACGCCGAGCGGGCGCGGCTTGCCTATGCCGAGCTGGACGGCGAGAGAGTCGTCTACAGACTGGCCGCATGAGTCGAATGCGCCTGCCGGCCCGCACGATCGTCCTTGCCGCCTTTACGCTCTGCCTGGCGGCAATCAACCTGCGGCCGCTGGTTCAGCTGGTGGCGACGACGCAGTCGGATTCGTCGGCATCCCATGTCCTCGCCGTTCCGCTGGTGTCCCTGGCGCTCATCGTCCTCAACCGGAAAGACATTTTCTCGACGGTGACGACCTCGAACGCGGCCGGTCTCGCGGTGATGCTGGGCGGCGCGGGCCTGTCGCTCGCCGGGTTCGCCCGTCACGGAGCGAGTGCACTGTCGGTGCAGGTGGCCGGGCTGGTCGTGTGCTGGATCGCCGGATACGTGCTGATCTACGGCGTCGCGGCTGCTCGCAGGGCGGCATTTTCGCTGGCCTTCCTGTTGTTCACGATCCCACCGCCCCCGGTGGTCATCGACGCGGCGACCCAGGTCCTGAAGGCCGGCTCGTCGGAAATCGTCGCAGGGCTCTTCAGCCTCGTCGGGACGCCGTATTACAGGGAAGGTGACGTATTTGCTCTTCCCGGAGTGACGATCGAAATCGCCGACGAATGCAGCGGGATACGATCGAGCACCGCCCTTCTCCTGACGAGCCTGCTGGCTGGCCACATGTTCCTGAGTCGAGGGTGGTCCCGGGCAGCGCTGGTGATGGTGGTTCTTCCGGTGGCGCTGCTCAAGAACGGCATCCGGATCGTGAGCCTGTCGCTTCTGTCCCTGCACGTCGATCCGTCGTTCCTCACGGGGCAGCTCCATCACGAAGGCGGAATCGTGTTCTTTCTGTTGGCGCTCGGCTTGATGATGCCGTTCCTGTTTCTGCTTCGTCGGTCGGAAGAACGATCTGCCGATGTTCCGGTTGGCTACGTGACACAGGTGTGAACGGCCGCCTTGCTGCATGAGCTCGACCCGCTCCGCGATGACCGATGGCCCGCATTCGTCGAGCGGCATCCGCGCAGTTCCTTGTTCCACACGAGGGCCTGGCTGGAAGCGCTGCGTCGTTCGTATGGCTACGAGCCGGTCGTCTACACGGACGCCGCGCCGTCTGAGGCACTGCGCAACGCGCTCGTGTTCTGCCGTGTCAGCAGCTGGATCACGGGCCGTCGGCTCGTCTCTCTGCCGTTCTCGGACCACTGTGAGCCCCTGGTCGAGGACGCTGCCAGTGGTCGCGTGTTGCTCGAAGCGTTGAGATCGCGCATCGGGCAGGAAGGCCGATACATCGAGGTGCGTCCCCTCCTGACGCCCCCGGCGACGGACGGGTATGTGCCCTCAGCGCATTTCGTGCATCATCACATCGACATCCGGCCGTCGCTCGATGAGATCTTCGGGACGTTTCACAGGAGTCACGCGCAGCGGGGCATCCGGCGCGCCGAGCGGCTCGGCGTCTCGTGCGTCGTCGGGCGATCGAAAGAGCTGGTCGGCGATTTCTATCGGTTGCATGCGATGACCCGCGGGCGTCACCGGATGCCGGTTCAGCCGGCGATCTGGTTCCGGAGCCTCGTCGAGTGCTTCGACGCGCAGGCGAGCGTCTATGTCGCACGGCGCGGGACGACGCCGATCGCCGCCCTGTTTACGCTCGATCACAAGGGGACTCGCGTCTACAAGTACGGATGCTCGGACGTGGCCTTCAACCGCTATGCAGGCACGCTCGCGCTGATGTGGAGGGCGATCCAGGACGCCAGGCAGAACGGACAGCTGCAATTCGACCTGGGGCGGTCCGACGCCGACGATGCCGGACTCATTGCGTTCAAGGATCACCTCGGGGCCCGGCGGTCGAGCCTGACGTACTATCGCTACTCTCGAACGTCGTCCGCCCCCGGCTGGACGCCCCGGCTCTCCAGAGGAGTGGGCGCCATGCTCCCATCGCCTTTCCGCGCCTTCCTCGGGAGGGCCGCGTACCGTCACTTTGGCTGAAATCGTTTCTGCGGTGATTGGCGTAGCTGCCGACCCGGCCGACCTCGAGGTCGTGCGGGAGTTCTTCGAGTTGTTCAAGACCCCGTGGGAGGTTGCGAGGCCGAACCGGAAGTATCGATCGGTCTTGTGTACAGACGGCAACGCCGGCGGGTTCGACGCTGACGTCATCTTCGCGTTCGGCGCGGATCCGCATCCTGCGGACCTCCAGGCTGACATGCTTCCCAGCCCCATCGAGGATGCGGTCGTTCGATTCGATGACGCGGAGATCCCGATCTACGGGCGGGCATCGGTCTTTGCCGCCGCGCCGCCGGCACGGCTCACGGCGCACGGCCGGCCGCTCGAGTACCGGCGCCGCCGCGGCACGGCGATGGTGCACCGGGTCGGCTACGACCTCTTCAGGGAAGTCCGGCATCTGCTCACGGTCGGCCAGCCGCCCTCGCAGGCGCTGATCCCGACGCTCGACCGGCACATAGCACTGCTCCGTCGCCTGCTGACGGAGGCCGGCGTGCCGTTTCTGGAAATCCCCCCGCGGCCGGCTCGGCACGACTTCATCTGCTGCCTCACGCACGATATCGATTTCTACGGTATCCGCCGCCACGGCCTGGACCTCACGATGGCGGGGTTCCTCCTGCGCGCCTCGATCGGAACCGTTGTCGATCTTGCACGGTCTCGTCGAACCCTCCGCGACGCCGTCCGAAACTTCGCCGCCGTGTGTTCGCTGCCGCTCGTGTACGCCGGCCTGATGCGGGACTTCTGGCGGCCGTTCGACGACTACGCGGCGGTGGAAGACCCGAAGCGCTCGACGTTCTTTCTCGTGCCATTCAAGAACCGCCCCGGCCAGTCCCCCGCGGGCCTGACGGATGCCACACGCGCCGTGGCCTACCAGGCGAGCGATATCGCCGGGGACGTCGCCGCTGCGGCCGCTCGCGGGAGCGAGATCGGCCTTCACGGTATCGATGCGTGGCGGGATCCCGGTGCAGGGCGGGCCGAAATGCGGGAGATCGCGTCGATCACAGGCCGCCCGAAGACGGGCGTCAGGATGCACTGGTTGTACTTCTCGGAACAGGCCCCGCGACAGCTGGAGGCGGCCGCGTTCGACTACGACTCGACGTGGGGCTACAACGACGCCGTGGGGTTTCGGGCCGGGACGTCACAGGTCTTCGCGTTCCCGGGTGTGCCGACGCTGCTCGAGCTGCCGCTCTCGATCATGGACACGGCGCTGTTTGCGTGGGATCGTTGGGCGATGACGCGCGCCGATGCACGGCGGCACTGTGACGTGGTGCTGGCCCACGCGGCTCAGACCGGCGGCACCGTGGTCGTCAATTGGCACTGCCGCAGCCTCGCGCCCGAACGCCTCTGGCACTCGTTCTATCGCGAGCTGCTCGACAGGTTGTCGGGAGAGGGCCGCGCGTGGTTCGCCACGGCGGGAGAAGCCGTCGAATGGTTTCGCTGGCGGCGCTCGATCTCATTCCAGGAGGCCTCGCGCGATGGGACCGTGCGGATCCGTGTGGCGGCGGCTTCACACAGCCCGATGGCCGGAGCCATCCGCGTGAGCCTGCCGGTCGGCGGCCGCATGGGATTCGACGACCGCGTGTTCGACGGCTCGGGCGACATCGACATCGAACTGCCTGCTCGTGCGCTTGCCGCAAGCGGCTCGCGCGCGACTGCCTAACTCCACGAAGAGGTGAAATGACTCAACAGACGATTCCGTTTCTCGATCTCGTGTCGCTCCATCGAGACATCGAAGAGGAGCTCATCGCGGCCTGCCGATCGGCCATCCGCTCGGCCCACTTCATCGGCGGAGCAGAGGTCGAGGGCTTCGAGCGCGAATTTGCGGCGTACTGCGGCAGCAAGTACTGCGTCGGTCTGTCGAGCGGCACCGACGCGGTGAGGTTCGCGCTCATGGCGTCCGGCGTGCGGACGGGCGATGCCGTGATCACTGTGCCGCATACCTTCATCGCGACCGTCGAGGGCATCAGCCAGGCGGGGGCCAGCACCGAGTTCGTCGATATCGATGGACGAACCTACAACATGAGCCCCGAGGCCCTCGAGGCCTACCTGAAAGCATGCCGGATCGACGCCGTCAGCGGACGGCCACTTGGCCAGCGGACCGGGAAGCCTATCAAGGCAGTCGTTCCAGTGCATCTCTACGGTCAACCTGCCGACATGGACGCGATCAACGACATCGCCGGGCGGTATGGCCTGGTCGTTGTCGAGGATGCGTGCCAGGCTCAAGGGGCCGAGTACGTGAAAGGCTCGTCGCGGCGCGCCGGCACGCTCGGCAAAGCGGCGGCGTTCAGCTTCTATCCCGGGAAGAACCTGGGCGCGTGTGGTGAAGCGGGGGCGGTGACCACTGACGACGAGGGCGTCGCGGCGTACATCCGCATGATCCGGGATCACGGGCAGGCGCAGAAGTACTACCACGACATCGAGGGCTACAACGGCCGGCTCGACGCCATCCAGGCGGCGTTCCTGCGCGTCAAGTTGAAGCACCTCGACCAGTGGAACTCCCAGCGGCGGGCAGCGGCCGCGCGCTACAACGAGCTGCTGGCGCCGCTCGCGTCAAGAGGCGGGCTCGTGGTCCCTTACGAGCCGGAGTGGAGTCGCGCGGTCTATCACCTCTACGTCATCCGGACCGCCGATCGCGATGCGCTCGGCAAGCACCTCAGGGCAGAAAACATCCATACCGGGTTGCACTATCCGGTGCCGCTCCATCAGCAGAAATGTTATGCCGCATGGGGGTACCGAACGGGCAGCTTCCCGGTCACGGAGCGTGTCGCGGCCGAAATCGTTTCGCTCCCGATGTTTCCCGGCTTGCATGACGATCAGCAGCACCGCGTCGCACAGGGGCTCGAACGTTTCGTGCGTCTGGAAACGGCCGGCCGCTAGCGTGGGAGAACGGGGAAGTGGAGAACGGGGAAGTACTGTGAACCGTGGTTACGCTGACGTTCAGGTGCGGGGCAAGCGCGTGGCCGTGCCGTGCCTTCGGTGGGGTGCTCACACTGTTGTCGTCCACGGACGATGGCTCAGGATAGCCAGCATCCACGACGAAGTGCTCGCTGAAGGCGACGTCGTCAGCGATCCCGCCCAGTTGATCTCACACATGGCGACGAACGGTCTGCGGGCGGACATCCTGACGTTCTCTCAGAAGATCTACCAACAGGAACCGAACCACCGCCATCCCTTCGAGTGGGACAATGCCGCCGTTGCAGACACCACGAACTTCGAGAAGTGGTGGGAGGCATTGCCCCAGGAGTCGAGAAAGAACGTCAGACGGGCCGCGCGGCGTGATGTATCCGTCCGTGTCGCCACCTTCGACGACGCGTTCGCGAGCGGCGTGAAGGCCATCTACGATGAGACGCCGATTCGTCAGGGCCGCAGGTTCTGGCACTACGGCAAGGCTCTCGAAACGGTGAAGCGGGAGAACAGCACCTACTCGGATCGGAGTGAGTTCCTGGGCGCGTACTGTGGAGACGAGCTCATTGGATTCATGAAATTCGTCTACGTCGACCGCGTTGCCGTGATGATGCAGATTCTGTCGAAGGCCGCGCATTACGACCGGCGGCCGATGAACGCGCTGGTAGCGAAAGCCGTCGAGGTGTGTGCGAACAAGGGTATTCGCTACCTCATGTACAGCAAGTTCACGTTCGGCAACAAGAGGGACAGCCAGATCGCCGAATTCAAGCGGCGCAACGGTTTTGTGCAGATCGACTATCCGCGCTACTACGTGCCCCTCACGCTGCGAGGAAAGCTGGCGGTCAGGCTGCGATTGTATCGAGGGTTGCTCGGGCTTTTGCCGCCCTCGATTATTTCGCTCTTGTCTCGCGTGCGGTCGTCTGTGCTCGGCGCCCTGACTCAAGCGCCGCGCGCGAACGGCTCATCAGACGCGTCACGTCTCCCCCTGTCCTCGTCGAGTGGTGAGTCGAGATGAGTCGCGAGCCAAACCTGTGCCGGTGTAGCTCAATGGTAGAGCAGCCGATTTGTAATCGGCGGACGGAGCGTTCGAATCCTCCCGCCGGCTCTCATTCTCAACTCTAGTGGCTGGCATCTTCGGCGTAGTCGATACGGCGCCGGCGGGTGCTGGAGGTCAACAGGAACTGGTCGCAATCGCGAGAAGAATGCGAGAGTCGATGATCCACCACGCGGGCTTCTCGCATGCCGTTCTGTCCTTCCCTCACGTCGGTGCGTGTGTTGGTACGGCGGGATTTGGCGGTACGCCCGCGCCCGACGTTGCCCTCGACAGGCACGCCATTACGGCCATCACCGCACGTGGAGCCGATGTCTGCTACCGGCACGACGCAGCCGGCGACGACGAGAGTCCCTGCCACGCACGCGAACTCGTGAAGGCGTACGAAGAGTGCGGCGGAATTGGTCTGGTTGGGTTCTCGGAGCGCTGTGCCGGATTCGTGTCGGACCTCAGGCGCCGGAGATGCCTGTTGTTCAACGACGCGTACGGAAGCGAGCGCATCTTCCTGCACGTCTCAGGCAGTCGGGTGTTCTTCTCCTCGGAAGCCAAGGCAATCCTGACAGTGGTGCCTGCGACGCGTGAGTTCGATCCGCTCGGCCTGGCCGAACTGCTGGCGTGCGGGTGCACGCTGGGTACACGGTCCTTGTTTCGGAATATCGACGTTCTGCCGGGTGGTACGGTTCTCACGTTTGAAAACGGAGCGGTCCAGCGCAGGCGCTACTTCGATCCGGCTCAATTGGAGGGACTCGAGCCGGTGTCGATGCCGGAGTTCGTCGAGGGGTTCTCGAGCAGTCTGTCGACCGCGGTCAACCGTCGTCTGCGTGGTAGCGGTACAGTCGGAGTCTCTCTCACCGGGGGGCTCGACTCCAGGATGGTCATGGCGTCGCTGGATGCCGGACCCGGCGACGTGCCGTGTTACACGTTCGGGAGCATGTACCGCACCACCGGAGACGTGAGCGTGGCCAGGCAGGTGGCATCGGCCTGCCGTCAGCCACACCACGTCATCGAGCTCGGAAAGGAGTTTCTGGACAACGCCACCGAGCACCTCGAGAACGCGGTGTACGCATCCGACGGGTATCTCGGGCTGTCAGGCGCGGCCGAACTCTACTGTAATCGGCGGGCCCGTACGATCGCCCCGTGTCGCATGACTGGCAACTGGGGTGGAGAGCTGATGCGGGGTGTTCGCGCGTTCAGGTATGCGTTGCCGAAGGGCGGATTCATCAGCCGCGACCTCGTGGACCAGGTCCACCAGTCTGCGGAGAGATTCGCGCCGCCGAGCTCCAATTCGTTGTCCGCGGCCCTTTTTCAGCAGGTCCCGCACCAGGGATACGGTCGCTACGCGATCGAGCGGTCTCAGGTGCGGGTGACGTCGCCGTTCCTGGACGCAGACGTCGTTCGGTGGTTGTACAAGGCGCCGCCGGCGATTCGCGAGTCGAGTACGACGGCCGCCGCCGTCATCGCCAGGCGTCCGGAACTCCTTGACATTCCTACCGACGCAGGTCTGCTTGGCGTCCGGCCGTCGCGGTTGCGGCGCATGGTGCGGCGATCTGTCGTCAAGGCGGAGTATCTGACCAGTCATGGTGCTCCGGATTGGTTCGCGAGGATTTCATCGG
Organism: Vicinamibacterales bacterium; assembly: GCA_035710305.1. Taxonomy (GTDB): domain Bacteria; phylum Acidobacteriota; class Vicinamibacteria; order Vicinamibacterales; family UBA2999; genus Gp6-AA40. Next base: position 9,749 of record DASTDQ010000738.1, read on the forward strand.
CGCTGCCAGCCCGGGTGCTCGAGACGCGCTTCCTGGGCGTGGACAAGTTCCAGCACTTCCGGTTCTGGATTCGCCACGACCTCGCTGGTCTCGTTCGCGACACGTTGTTCGGCCAGGATCGGGACGAGCTTTCCACCTGGTTTGACATGCGTCGGGTGCGGCAGATGGTGGCCGAGCACGTTGAAGGGCGGGCCAATCACACAGACGCGATTGACAAGCTGCTGACGGTTGCCGTGGCGCGAAGAACGCTGCTGGGGTCTCGCCCGCACCCATCCGCTGCGGAGTTCAATCAGCGCGAGCTCGCGTTGTGACATCACACGTGATTCGCCGGCTCTCGTCGAAATGGCGACGCTTCAGCGTTGAATCGTTCGGCCGTCGCGACTACACGCTCTCGACGGATGTGCCGTACGTGTCGTTTACCTTCGACGACTTTCCACGGACAGCTCTGACCGAAGGCGGCACGATCCTGCGCGGACACGGCGTCACAGGCACGTACTTCGTCTCGCTCCAGCTGCTCGGGAAGCCCAGCCCTTCGGGACCGATTGCCACGCCCGACGACGTGAAGGCGCTTCTGGCCGATGGCCACGAACTCGGATGCCATACCTACGAGCACCTCGACGGGTGCCACTCGAGCGTCGACGAGTTCGAACGCTCGATTCGGCAGAATCGCGCCGCGTTGGCCGATGTCGCTCCGGGCGCCACGTTCCCGGTGTTTGCCTATCCGCTGAACGGACCCGTGTTGAGCATCAAACGAGCAGTCGGCAAGCACTTCGTGGGCTGCCGTGGTGGAGGTCAGACCTTCAACTCGGGAGTCACCGACCTGAACCTCTTGAAGGCGTACTTTCTCGATTGGCGGAATCGCGGGAACGCGGATGTTGTCCGCGAGGTGGTCGAGCGCAACGCCGCCGAGCGCGGATGGCTGATCTTTGCGACGCATGACGTGGCCCCCGAGCCATCCAGGTACGGTTGCGACCCGGACTTCTTCGAAAACGCCGTCCGGCTGTCCATCTCGTCGGGGGCGCGCGTGGTGCCGATGATGGAAGCGTGCGCGGCGCTCGGCATCGCGCGATGAGACCGCTGGCGGCACGATCCAGGTGACATGAAACCCAAGCAGATTCTCGTGAACGTGGCGGTGATACTGACGTCCCTTCTGGTGGGGACGATGCTGTGCGAAGTGGGCGCGCGGCTCGTCCTGAATCCGGCAGATTACCTCTCGGTGACGATGCTTCGAGATCCCGTTCTTGGCATGACCATCGCGCCGGGCTCGCCCGGCTTCGACAAATGGGGCTTCAGAAACCCTGTCGTGCCCGCGAGCGTCGATGTCCTCGCCATCGGCGACTCGCACACGTTTGGCAATACCGCCAAGATGGACGAAGCATGGCCCAGCGTCGTCCAGCGACAGACCGGTCTTACGGTCTACAACATGGGTCTGGGTGGATACGGACCGAACCAGTACTACCAAGTACTCACAACACGTGGGCTGTCGCTTCATCCCAAGCGCGTCGTCTGTGGACTGTACATGGGCGACGACTTCGAAAACGCGTTCACCATGACCTACGGGCTCGATCACTGGGCGTCTCTCCGTATCGGCCAATGGGGGAAAGTGGAGGCCGACATCTGGGGCGACACGGAGGCCCCGGGCACCATCAAGATCTTCAGGAACTGGCTCTCACGAAACAGCATGATCTATCGGCTCGTCGTCCACGGCCCCGCGTTGCGCGCGCTCAAGGGCAGCATACAGACCAGGCTCGCCAACGCCACTGCCGATCCGTCGGTGACGACGTTCGCGAGCGCCGATGGGACCATCGACGAGGCGTTCCGGCCCATTCGAATTGCCGCCGGTCTCGACCAGGGGCGTGCCGAAGTCAAGGAGGGCATGCGGCTCACGTTCCATTTCCTGCAGGAAATGAATCTGGCGTGCCGAAGGAGCGGGTGCACGTTTTCAGTGGTGATCATCCCGACGAAGGAAACCGTCTTCGCCAAGTATCTGCAATCCGACCCACAGCTCGACCTCAAGGACGCCGTCAACGCCGTCATCTCCAACGAGCAGGTCGCGACTGCGGCGCTCGAGCAGTTCCTCGATGGCGCGGGGATTCCGTATGTGGTCACGCTGCCGGCGCTGAGAGAGCGGGTGACGGAACGACTGTATTACCGCGGACCCGCGGACATGCATCCCGGTCCGAACGGCTACCGGGTCATCGGTGAAAGCGTGGCCAGGTTTCTTCATCAGCCGGACGCCGCCGTGCACGGAACCCCCGATCCCGCGACGGCAGGTGTGCCGTGATCATCGTCAACGCTGACGACTTCGGGCGCTCGCGCGCGGAGACCGACGCGATTGTGGCTTGCCACAGCGCTCGTCGTATTACATCGACGACGGCCATGATGTTCATGGAAGACTCCGAGCGGGCCGCTCGAACGGCGCTGGACCTCGGCATCGATGTAGGGCTCCACCTCAACCTCTCGCAGAGCTTCACGGGCCTCCGCGTGTCGGAGCCTCTACGCCGGTCGCACGATCGCATCGTCGGTTTCCTGAGAGCGACCAAGTACGCGCTCGTGCTGTACAACCCGTTTCTCCGCCGCCAGTTTCGCCAGGTCGTCGATGCTCAAATCGAGGAGTTCGCGCGGCTCTATGGAAAGTCGCCCGCGTACATCGACGGACATCACCATCAACACCTGTGCGCGAACGTCCTGTTCGACGGAATCATTCCGCGCGGGCGTCGCGTGCGCCGCAATTTCACCTTCTGGCCCGGGGAGAAGAGCGCCCTGAACAGGTGGTACCGCCGAAGGGTTGACGGGATGCTGGCGCGCGACTACTCGCTGGTCGACTATTTCTTCTCGCTGGAGGAGTGCCTCGGGAACGGGCGTCTCTCCCGGGTATTTCATCTGGCGGAAACGGCCACCGTCGAGCTCATGACGCACCCGGTGAACGCGAGCGAGTTCGAGTATCTGATGAGCGACGCCTACTTCGACCGTGTGCGCCGCGTCGGAGCGGATGGACGCCGTGTACGCAGCGCAAGTTAGCGGCCGCGCCTGCAGTTGGTGAGTACGATCTCGGGTCTGGACGTGCTGGTCGGCTTTGCCGAGGCGGAAGCGGCGCCGGAAGTCGTGTGGAGCCTCGTGGACGCCGGGGCCCGCGTGACCGCGTTCGCGCGCAAGGGCGTGGCGTCGGCCCTGCGCCACAGCCGGCATGTCGTCTGCAGAGACATCACGCCACCGGAAACCGACGCCGCACGCGCCGTCGCGGACTTGCAGGCCGTCCAACGAGATATGGGGCAGGGTAGAACCACGCGCTTATTGTTTCCGCTCGACGACACCGGCGTCTGGCTGTGCAATCAGGTCCTGCTGGACGGGAACTGGCTCCTTGCCGGTCCTCGCGGCGCGAACGTCGAAGTGGCGTTGAACAAAGGGCTGCAGGTGGCACTCGCGCGGGAGTGTGGCTTCAACGTACCCGAGTCCGCCGTCGTCCACACCCGG
>DASTDQ010000739.1:0-3780 GCA_035710305.1 Vicinamibacterales bacterium
TCAGATTCAGCAGCCAGATCCTGATTGAATCCGGCGCTCCGCAGGGCTAAGCCTGAGGCCTTGCCCAGCCCTGAGGCCTGAGGCCTGATTCCTGGGGCCTCAGACGGCGTCAGAGAGTGAGGTGAAGTTGAAGTCGCGCACCCGGAGCGCCGGCATCATGCGCCCTGCGGCTGTCGGCTCGGGTCGCCCGATGTCTTCGAGCCGGTTCAGCATCAGGAGCGGGCTTTCGTTCCAGCGAAAATTCTTGAGCGCTCGCGTGATGCGGCCCTCCTCGATCAGGAAGGCGCCGTCGCGCGTGAGCCCGGTCTGCAGTACCGTTCGGGGATCGAGCGCGCGGATGTAGAAGAAGTGCGTCACCAGCACGCCGCGCGCGCAGCCCGCGATCAATTCCTCGGTGCTCTTCGTCCCGCCGGTGAGGGCCAGGCCGCCGGCCAGCGGCGGGCCGGTAGGCTGCTTTCCCTGCCGCTGAGCCCAGAAGCGGCTGTACGCCAGGTTCCGCAGAATCCCTTTCTCGATCCAGACCATGCGGCCGACGGGAAGACCCTCCACGTCGAACGGCTGACCCCGCAGGGCCGGATCGGCGGGATCTGAATAGAGCGTCACCCGCTCGTCGGCCACACGCTCGCCGATCCGCGTTCCGCCGCCCGGCTTCGAGAAGGCGCTGCGCCCCTCGTCCGCGCTGCGCGCGTTGAGCGCACCGGCGAGCAGCGGAATGAGATCGGTCACGGCCTGCGGCTCGAGAACCGCGGTGTAGAGACCGGGAGCGATCGCTTGAGGATTGCGGCTGGCCACGGCTTTCTGCGCCGCCAGGCGTCCGATCGCCGCCGGATCCACGGCGCTCCAGTCGCGCGAACCGCCGTGCGCCCAGCCGCTGCCGGTGCCGTCCGGCGTCCGGGCGGTCACCGAGAAATCCGCGTCCGTCGTCCGGTGGTAGGCGAACAAGCCGTTGCTCGTCGCGACGGCGACAGCCTGGGCGTTGGCCTCGAGGTACCCCGCCGTGAAGATCGCGCCCGCCGGCTTGCCCGCCGCGGTCGCCGCACTCACGGCGCGCTCGACCGCTGCCGCACGAGCCTCGGCGTCCAGATCGGCCGTGCCCGCGACGAAGGCATCGACGGGCGTGTAGTTCTGCGGACCGAGCTCCGGCATGAGCTCTGGATCCTCTGGCGCGAGGCGGGCGAGGCGCGCCGCAAGATCAACCGTCCGCTTCAGCGACGCCTCGTCGAGCACGTTGGTCGAAGACGAGGCGCGGCGCTTGCCGAAGGTGACCCACACGGTCAACGTCGTGTCGGTCGTCCCGCCCGACGTCGTGATGCCGCCGTCGGCGAAGCGCGTGTTGCCGCTCCAGCCGCTCTGAATGGTCACGCGGGTCTGGTCGGCGGTGCTCAGCGCGAGCACGCGCGCGGTCAGCGCCCTCGCGTCTTCACGAGACAGCAGGGGCACGCCGATGGACGGTGCCGCCGTTCTCTGGTTCCCGGGTGCCTGTGTGCGTGCGTTCCGCATCACGCGCTCCGGGCCGTGTTGAGGATCGTCACCTTGCGGAACCGGGCCGGCACGCAGCCGTGGCTCACCGAATTGCTCTGCGACGGCTCGCCCTTGCCGTCGTTGAAGGCGCCACCCATCCAGTACGACGACTTGCCGCCGATCAGGTCCATCGAGTTCCAGAACACGGGCGTGCTGCTCTGGTATGCCACGTCCTTGAGCATTCCCGCGATCTTGCCGTTGCGCACTTCATAGAAGGCCTGTCCCGAGAACTGGAAGTTGTAGCGCTGGTGATCGATCGACCAGGAGCCCCGGTTTCTGATGAGCACGCCGCGGCTGGTGTCGGCCACGATGTCGTCCACGCCGATGTCCCTGTCGCCGGGCAGCAGCGACACGTTCGGCATTCGCTGGAACTGCACGGCGTTCCACGACTCGGCAAACGAACAGCCGTGCGACCTGGTGACGCCGGTCAGCTTCTGGATGCGCGCGACCTGTTCGCGCGTGGTCTGGTAGTCCTTGAAGACGCCGCGCTCCACGAGCAGCCACTGGTCCGCCGGCACGCCCTCGTCGTCCCATGCGACGCGGGACAGCGAGCCTTCCTGCGTCCGGTCCGCCTGCACGTTCATGATCGGCGGACCGTACCGAAGCTGACCCAGCATCTTCTCCGGGGGCGCCACGAAGCTCGTGCCCGCGTAGTTGGCTTCGTCGCCGATTGCCCGATCGAGCTCCGTCGCGTGGCCGATCGACTCGTGGATCGTGAGCCAGAGATTCGTGGGCTCGAGGATCAGATCGTACTGGCCGGCCTCGACGCTCTTCGCCGCGAGCTTCTCCGCGGCGATGGAGGCCCATCGCTCGGCGTTGCCCGGCAGGTCGAGCGACGCGACGTACTCCCAGCCGAGACCGCGCGGCGCGAGCTCGGCTTCGTAGCTCTGGAAGTCGGCGCCAGAGGTCGCCGTGCAGGAGAACGACGGCCCGACGCGAATCATCGTCTGCGTGACGTTCGTGCCCTCGGAGGTGACGAGCGTCTTCACTTCTCTGAGCAGCGCCAGGCCTGAGCTGACGAACCGGACGTTCTTCACCTTCAAGGCCGCTTCGTTGGCGGAGAGCAGCAACGCGACGATCTCTTCGACCGGCACGGTCAACGGGTCCCTGCTGACCGGCGTCATCCACGTGCCCGTCACGGGCGTGATCGGCGCGAGCTCCACACGCCGCTTCTGAACGGCGCGGGCCGCCTTCGACAGGGTCACCGCCTCGAGCGCAGTCTGGCGGACGCCGGCACGGCTCATCACGCTCGTCGCGGCAAACCCCCAGCACCCGTTGACGAGCGTGCGCACGCCGAGCCCGTACGACTCGCTGTCGCTGACGCCGGTGATCTGCCGTTCGCGCGTACCGACCGCCTGCCGCCGGTAGCGGCCGACGCGGACGTCCGCGTACGAAGCCCCGGCAGAACGAGCGGCGTCGAGCGCCTCGGCGGCCAACTCGAGAACGAACGGATCCGGCCCCGGCGCAGGCACTGTCTGCGCGGCCGCCTCCAGCGTCAGGCCGGGCCCCGCCGCGAGCGCCGCCGCCGTCGCCGCCGTCGTCTTGATGAAATCGCGGCGAGAGGAAGTCATACTGAACCCTCGTTCACACTTCTCGCTTCTTACTTCTCAGTTCGTGTTCAGTTTCACGGTTCGGCGGGCAACTCGAGGCGAGCGTCCCTCGAACCACGGGGTAAACACCGAACACCGAACACTGAACCACGAACCACGAACCACGAACCACGAACGAAACCTGAACACGAACGGAGAAGCGAGAAGTGAGAAGTGTGAACGACGATCCTCATTCTCCGTCCCGTTCTATCTGAGTTCAGGCGCCACTCCATCCGGCAATGGGAATTCGTCAACCACCATCATCATCGCCACGAGCTGATAGGCGCCGAGCGTGCCTACGAGATCGATCACACCGCGGTCGCCGCCAAGCACGGCGCGGGCCGCTTGAAGTGTGGCGTCCCTCACGCGTTTGGTGGTCAGCAACTCGTTGCAGAAATCGTAGACCGCAGCCACGTCCCGGTCCATTGCCGCAGGGCGCCTGCCGTCGCGGATCGCGGCGATCACCTCGGCGCTCAACCCCACCCGCTCGGCGGCGCGCCGGTGGACGTACCAGGCGTACTCCGCGTTCCAGGCACGGGCGCCCATGATGATCGCCAGCTCCGACAACTTCGGCGGTACGACGGAGTATCCCTCGCGTCCGGCGAATCGCGAGTAGGCAATCGTTTTCTGCGCCAGGTCGCCGAACACGGGGCTGACCATCATCACGCCG
>DASTDQ010000740.1:0-5476 GCA_035710305.1 Vicinamibacterales bacterium
CCGACGTCGCGATTGTCAGTTTTACCGGTTCGTGCGAGGTGGGGCGGTGGATCGCGGAAACCGCTGGCCGCCGACTCGCGAAGACGTGCCTCGAGCTTGGCGGCAAGAACCCGCTCATCGTGTGCGACGACGCGGAGCTGCAGAACGCCGTCACGTGGACGCTGGGGTCGGCGTTCAGCAACGCGGGGCAGCGCTGCGCGGCCGGCAGCCGCATCATCGTGTTCGACGCGGTCTACGATCGCTTCAAGGCACTGCTGGTCGAGGCCGTCCATCGCCTGAAGGTCGGCACGGCGGACACCGACGACTTCGGCCCGGTCATCAACGAGCAGCAGATGACCAACATGCTCGCCGCCGTGGCCCGGGCGAAGGCGGCCGGCGCCGCCATCCTTGCCGGGGGGCACCGCCTGACAGGGGGATCGTACGGCGGCGGCTTCTTCGTGGCTCCGACGATCATCGAGGGCGTGCGGCGCGACGACGAAGTGTCCCGGAGCGAACTGTTCGGGCCGATCACGTGTCTCTACCGCGTGTCCACGTTCGACGAGGCGATCGCGCTGGCGAACGACTCGCCGTTCGGGTTGACCGCGTCGATTCACACGCAGAACCTGAACCGCGCGATGACCTTCCTCGGACGCATCCAGTCGGGCGTGGCCGTGGTCAACGGCGGTACGTACGGGAGCGAGCCCCACCTGCCGTTTGGCGGCCTGCGGCAGTCCGGCAACGGGTGGCGCGAAGCGGGAACACAGGCGCTCGACGTCTACTCGGATCTCAAGACGATCTACATCAACCACAACCCGGACGCCGTCTGAATACGCCAGTGGGAACGACAGGTTCACCATCTGCCGTCGCGCTGATTCCGGCGCGAAGCGGCTCGAAACGGGTGGCCGGCAAGAACGTTCGCGTGCTTGGCGGGCACCCGATGCTGGCCTACACGATCGCAGCCGCGCTCGAGAGCGGCGTGTTCGACTCGGTCATCGTCTCAACCGACTCGGAGGCGGTCGCCGACATCGCGCGCCACTACGGCGCCGAAGTTCCGTTTCTCCGTCCACCCGAGCTCGCCGGCGACACGTCGCCGGACTTCGAGTGGCTCGCCTACACCATCTTCGAGCTCGGCTCCCGCGGCCGGTCGTGGGACTGCTTCAGCCTGCTGAGGCCGACCAGTCCGTTTCGCACGGCCGGGACGATTCGCCGCGCGTGGGCGCTGTTCACCTCACAGGACGGTGTCGATTCGCTGCGCGCCGTCGAGAAGTGTGCCCAGCATCCCGGGAAGATGTGGGTCGTGCAGGGCCAGCGGATGTTTCCGCTGCTGCCGCACGGCAGCAACGGCGGACCTCTCGGCCAGCCGTGGCACAGTACGCCCTACCAGGCGCTTCCGCCGGTGTATGTCCAGAACGCTTCGCTCGAAATCGCGTGGACCCGCGTCGTCACGGAGGGGAAGTCGATTGCCGGCGACGTCCTGGTGCCGTTCCTGACCGAAGGGCACGAGGGCTTCGACGTGAACGACGCCTACGACTGGATGCTGGCCGAACGCCTGCTCGCCGACGGCATCGCCGGCCTGCCGGCCGTGCCGCAGAGGCCGTACACTGCTTTGGCAACGCCCAACTCCCAACACCCAACTCCCAAGAGGGGCTAAGCTGCACAGGTTGGGAATTGGGGATTGGGAATTGAAGTCTGGGGCCATGGGCCTGGGCCCTGAGGCCTGATTACGATGGGCGACCTGCAGACCGACCAGGGAGAATCGCTCGAACTCCAGTTCGTGCCGGTGGGCGAGTTCCGCCGCCTGCTCGACTCCGGCGCGCCGGCCCCCGCCCGTGCGGCTGCCTTCGCGGCCCTGGCGAGGATCAACACGCTCTACATGATCGCGGGCGCCTGGTCCGGCCACATCGGCACCAGCTTCAGCTCGCTCGAGATCATGAGCTGGCTGTTCCTCAACGAGATTCGCGACCTTCGCAAGGGCGACGATGCGTGCGACATCTTCTTCTCCTCGAAGGGCCATGACGCGCCCGCGCTCTACAGCGTGCTGATCGGGCTGGGCCTGCTGCCCGAGGAGAAGCTGCACCAGTTGAGGCGACTGCACGGGCTGCCCGGCCACCCGCACGTCGAGACCCCCTACGTGCAGGCCAACACCGGCTCGCTGGGGATGGGGATCTCGAAGGCGAAGGGCATGGCGCTGGCCAACCGGATCGCCGGAGTCTCGCGCCGGATCTTCGTGATGACGGGCGACGGCGAGCTTCAGGAGGGACAGATCTGGGAATCTCTCGGGTCGGCCGCCACGCGCGGGCTGGCGGAGATCGTGGTCATCGTCGATCACAACAAGATCCAGTCCGACACGTGGGTCCAGTCGGTCAGCCCCCTTGGCGATCTCGAAGCCAAGTTTCGTGCGTTCGGCTGGCACGTCGCCCGCTGTGACGGCCACGACGTGGCCGCGCTGCAGGGCACACTTCGCGAGATCGCCGGCGTCTCGACGCTCCCCAAGGTCGTCATCGCCGACACCGTGAAGGGGAAAGGCGTGTCCTTCATGGAAGGCCCGGCGATGAAGGAGGGCGAGCTCTACGCGTATCACTCCGGCGCCCCCGCGGAGGATCGATACACGGCCGGCTTGAAGGAACTTCTCGCCGCGGCCAACAAGGCGTTCGGAGAGCTCGGCCTCGGCCGCGTCGCCACCGAGTCGCGCACGCGAAACGCCAGGCGCGAGCCGCGCAAGACGGAGAACCTCGTGGCTGCCTACGAACAGGCGCTCGTGAGGCAGGGGGAGCGTCACGAGCGGCTGGTCGCGCTCGACGCCGATCTCGTCAAGGACTGCGGCCTCGTCTCGTTCGCGAAGCGCTTTCCCGATCGCTTCGTCGAGTGCGGGATCGGCGAGCAGGACATGGTCTCGATGGCAGGAGGCATGGCGCGGCGCGGGGTGCTCCCGGTCGTGCATTCCTTCGCCTGCTTCCTGTCGGCGCGGCCGAACGAGCAGATTTCCAACCAGTGCACGGAAGGTACGAGGGTCATCTACGTCGGATCGCTGGCCGGGCTGCTGCCGGGCGGCCCGGGCCACTCGCACCAGTCGGTGCGCGACATCTCCGCGCTGAGGGGCGTACCAAACCTGTCGCTCGTCGAGCCGTGCCTCGAGGCCGAGGTGCAATCGCTGCTCGACTACGCTGTCAACACGGCGGCGGACAGCGTGTACATCAGGCTCGTGTCGGTGAAGTGGCCCGTGCCGTTCAGCTACCCGCACCAGCAGCGTGTCGAGCCCGGCCGCGGCTGGGTGATTCGCGACGGGGCGGACGCCGTGGTCTTCGGGTACGGTCCATGGCTGCTGTCGAACGCCTTCGACGCCGCCGAACAGGTCGAGCAGAGCACGGGCGCGAGCGTTCGCCTGGTCAGCCTGCCGTGGCTCAACCGCGTCGATCCCCGGTGGCTTCGCGAAGTGATTGGCGGCCGCCGCTACATCCTCACGCTCGACAACCACTACCTCAAGGGCGGCCAGGGCGAGATGCTCGCCACGGCGATCGCGGAACTGGCGCTCGAACCCACGCCGCGCGTCCTGCGCGTCGGCGTGACGGCTCTCCCCGAGTGCGGCACCAACGACGAGGTGCTCGCGCATCACCGGCTGGACGTGGCCAGCCTCGTCAAGAGCATGCGGTACGTCGTGCCGCAGATCGCATGACGGTTCTCTTCTGGGACATCGACGGTACGCTGCTGACGACGGGCAAGGCCGGTGTACCGGCGTGGGAAGACGCCGTGCGGGAAGTCGTGGGCTTCGACTTCCAGCTGTCGTCCTTCCGCGTCGCAGGCCTTACCGACTTCCAGATCGCCGTTCGCACGTTCGAGATGCTCGGCGTCAACGCCGACGAGGACATGCTGCGCCGGATGGTGCGGCGATACGAGGAGCTGCTGCCGCTCGCGCTGCCGAAGAAGCAGGGCCGTGTGCTCCCGAACGTCCGGGAGATCCTCGATCGGCTCGAGGGGCGCGCCGACGTGCGCTCGTACCTGCTGACGGGCAACACCCGCGGCGGCGCGAGAGCCAAGTTGATGCACTACGACCTGTTCAGGTACTTCCCTGACGGCGCGTTCGCAGAGGACGCGAGCGAGCGGTCGGTCATTGCCTCGCGGGCGCTGGCGCTGGCGCGGCGCGAGGGTCCAGTGGCCGGCGAAGGCGTCTTCGTCGTCGGCGACACACCGCACGACATCGAGTGCGCCGCCGCCATCGGCGCGCGGACCGTGGCCGTGGCCACCGGAGGGTATTCGCTCGAGGAGCTCGAGTCCCACCGGCCCTGGCGCGCGTTTGCGGAACTGCCGCCGGCCGACGAGTTTCTTCGGTTGATCGACGACGCCCGCGCAAGCCGGCCAAGCGAGACGCTTCGAGCATGAAGCGAGGCATCCGCCGTTTTCCCCGCGTCTGGCGCGCCAGCCGTCTAGCGCGACGGTGGTACTACGCGCGCGCGGGCGAGTATCCGGACTGGAGCGCGCTGGTCGCCGCCGAGCCCGAGCTCTGGCAGTCGGCGCGCGCGGCGGCACAGGGCGGGCCGCGCGTGCTCATGGCCACTTCGATCGGCTCCTACTCGCATGCGGCCACGCTCGAGAGCGCGCTGGCCGCCGCCCTGACGCTGCGGGGGGCCGAGGTGCATGCCCTGCTTTGCGACGGCGCCATGACGGCGTGCGCCGACTGCGACGCCTCGCTCTATCCCGACATGACGCACTTCGTCCGCCACGGCCCTTCGCGCGATCTCTGCAGGGACTGCTCGTGGCCGGCCGAGCGCGTGTACGCGCAGCTCGGGATCACCGTTCACAAGTACAGCGACTGGCTCACGCCCGAGGATCGCGACGAAGCGCGCCGCGTCGCCTCCACGATTCCCGCCGGCGACATCCGGTCGTTCACGTGCCACGGCCTCGTCGTCGGGGAGCATGCCTACGCCGGCGCCTTGAGGTTCTTCGCGACCGGCTCGCTCGACGCCGAGCCGATGGCGGACGCCGTTCTGCGGCGATACCTCGAGTCGGCGCTGCGCACGGCCTTCGCGACGCGCCGGCTGCTTCGCACGATCGGCTTCTCCTCGGCGGTCTTCACGCACGGCATCTACGTGCCCTGGGGCATCGTGGGGGAGGTCGCGCGCCAGGAAGGCGTCCACGTCTCGACCTGGAACGTCGCCTACCGGAAGCGCCGGTTCATCTTCAGCCACGACGACACCTACCATCACACGTTGATGAACGAGCCGCGCGAGCACTGGGAGGATCTCGATCTCGACGCCGGCCGCGAACGCGATCTGATGCACTACCTGTCGAGCCGCCGCGACGGGCTCTTCGACTGGATCGTGTTTCACCGGCCCTCCACGCAGGATCCGAAGGAGCTGCCCGCCCTTCTGGGTCTCGACCCGTCGAGGCCCGTCATCGGGCTGCTCACCAACGTGTCGTGGGACGCGCAGATTCACTACCCGGCCAACGCGTTCGAGAACATGCTCGACTGGCTCGTGCAGACCTGCCGCTATTTCGCGCG
>DASTDQ010000741.1:0-4802 GCA_035710305.1 Vicinamibacterales bacterium
GCCGAACGTCGGGAAGTTCCCCTGCCGCCGCGTGTAGTCCTCGCGGGACCATCTGGCCTCGAAGTCGATCGCCCGCGTGTAATTGGCGACCTCGAACTGCGGCCAGTTGCCTTCGACGGAGTACTGCTGCCCGATGAGTGAGGAGGAGCCGGCGCCCGAGTACTCGATGGTCTTCAGGCTCTCGCCGCCCATTGCCTTGAGGGACGCCCGCAAGGCAGCCTTCGCGTCCACCTCCTGCGCGGCGGCCGCTCCACAGGACAACCAGACGAGCACGCCGAGCACGAGCGACCTTCGCACCATACGATCCTCCTGAAAGGGACTCTAGTTTATGCTGTTCCACATGAAGGCAGCGTGATGATGCATCGGACTCTCAGGCTCGGCTCGACGCTCGCGTTGATGGTGTTACTCGCCGGTCGTGCTTCGGCGCAGGACGGCTCCTTCACTCGGGACGGCGTTCAACTGCACTACCGCACGGCAGGATCCGGAACGCCGGTGGTCCTTCTCAGCGGAGGTCCGGGCTTCGACGTCGATTACATGATGCCGGTCGCCGAGTTCGTTCCGCCGTCCTATCAGCGGGTGTTCTACGAGCAGCGGGGCACCGGGCGTTCCCGGCTCGCCACGGTCACCGAGCAGAACATGACCCTCCGGCACGTCGTCGAGGATCTCGAGGCGCTGCGCATGCACCTGAAGCAGCAGCGGTTGTTCCTGATCGGACACTCCTGGGGCGGCATGCTCGCGATGGCGTATGCCGCGGCCCATCCCGACCGCGTCGATCGAATGATCCTGATCGGACCGGGAGGGCCGACGCTCGAGTTCACGTCCTGGTTCAACGACAACATCCGGACGCGCTTGCGGCCCGAGGATCTGGAGGCGCAGCGCAAATGGGACGAGGCGCCCCAGCGCGGCGTGGACCCCGACAAGGCTGCGCTCGAGGGTATGAAGGCGATCAGCCCGGGTTACTTCTTCGAGCGTGACAAGGGGCTGGCGTTCGCATCGCAACTGCCCGACGGAGCGTTCAAGGTTCAGGTGAACAGGCTGATCTTTGCCGACATGTCCAAGGGCTACGACCTCCGTCCGGGTCTCCGGAAACTCGACCGGCCGGTCCTCATCGTGCAGGGACATCAGGACCCGATCGGCGACAAGACGGCGGGGGACATTCACGCCTCCATCACGTCGTCGGTCTTGAGGTACATCAACCAGTGCGGCCACTTCCCGTGGATCGAGCAGCCGGAGCAGTTCCGCCGCATCCTGTCCGAGTTCTTCGCCGCCGCGCGGTAACCGCTACTTGCGCGCCGGGGCGGAATCGGCCTTGCGGGCGGCCTTCTGCTCTCCCTGTCCCCCGGAGCCGCGGACGATCAGGTGCGTGACCCTGCCCTGGCCGTCCTTGACGAACTCGAAGCCGGCCGGCGTCGCCGTCGACATGAACTTCGTCTCCGACTGCACGAGCAGCGGAAGCTTCGGCTCGTTCAGCCCGGCGACGTACACCAGGTCGCCGGTCACCGTGATCGTGACGTCGCGACCGGGGGCCAGCTCGTACACGCCGGCATAGGCCGCGACGATCGCCGGACTCAGCCTGATCGGCGTGTCCACTGAAAAATGAGCCCGGGACTTTTCGTTCTCGCAGACGTCTTCGAGGAGATCTGTGTCCGGCTGCAGACGCCGCTGCGTTCGTATGGTGAACGGCTTGTTGAACGCCTTTGGGTCGTCGATGGTGATGTCGAACTCCATGGTGCCGAAGTCGCGCCGCCGGAAGCGCTCCGTCACGCGCAGCGACTCGGTCTGCGGATGGCCGGCGCTGTCGAGCCACCCTTTGTCGTTGAAGCCGGTCGTCGTCACGACCAGCGTGTCCCCGTCCCATCGCCCGATCGAGTAGCCCATGTAGGTCGGGTTCGGATCCTTGGGATGATCGCGTCCGTCGGTGTAGACCATGCGATACGGGCTGTTCGGAGACTCGTGCATGATGACCATCAGCGTGGGCGTCTGGATGATCCTCGTCAGGTTGAAGAACTGGTGGTACGGAAGGCTCACGGGCATGCACTTGGCGAGCGGACTGTCTTTCCTCGACTCCCGCACGCGCTGCAGGAAGAGCTCCTCGGCCCAGGGCTGAATGTCTTGCGGCTGGAGATCCTGCGTGATGTTGAAGCGATACATCGGGCCGGCGCCGCTCCACACACCGGAGAGATCCGGCTTGCCGTCCGGGGTCCGAGGCGCCGGCGCGGACAAGTCGGGCTTGCCATCGGGCAGGCGCGGCGTCCCCGGCGTCGGGTAGTTGAACCACTGGGCCGAAGCGGCCACCGGCACGAGTGCGGCCAGAACCACGGTGAACGCACAGCTGAACCTGACTGGTTTTGAGTTTTGCGTTTTGCGTTTTGAGTTACACGCTAGTTCCCGACCACCGCGTTCCATACAGCCTCCGCTCTCTCGAGCACCGCTCCCGTGTCCCTGGCGAGCATGAAGCGCGCTCGCACGAGATCCTCCGCCGATCGCTTCACCCGATCGAGATAGTCCTGCTTTCCGCGGTAGCGCTCGTCGATCGAGAGTCGCGTGTCGCCTTGCTGCCGGCCGCCGCGCGTCGCCGCAAACGGCACGAACGCCCCGCTGAGGCCGCTGAGGTACCCCAGGCCGGAGAGTTCCGGGTACGGCACGAGCCATGCGGTGTAGGTGCCGAGCGGCACCGCCACTTCGGGCATGCGGATTCCAGCCACGTCGTTACCGTCGTCGTTCACCTGAGGGACCAGCACCGGGAACGCCGCACCCAGCCGCGGCGGCTCGTTCGTGATGACCCTCGTCGC
Source organism: Vicinamibacterales bacterium (assembly GCA_035710305.1). Taxonomy (GTDB): domain Bacteria; phylum Acidobacteriota; class Vicinamibacteria; order Vicinamibacterales; family UBA2999; genus Gp6-AA40. Next base: position 2,793 of record DASTDQ010000741.1, read on the forward strand.
CTGATAGCCTTCGCCGAAATCCATCCGCCACACCTGCGGCATGTATCCGGGGAGCTGAAGCTGCGTCATGGCCGGGAAGCGAACGTTCGATCGCGGTACGAGCTCTCCCCTGCCGATCGAAGGATACTGCGACGCGGGCGGCTCGATGCCCCTGGCTGTCCAGTCGTCGAGAGCGAGCAGCAACGCGCGCAGGACCCATCGCTGCTGCGCGAAGTTGGCGTGCACTTCTCCCGCCTGGCCCTGGCCCGTCATCGGCCGCAGCGCGCCGGAGGCGTGCGGCGTCCCGGCCAGGAAGTACAGGCGCGAGGTGGCCGCAAGCGGCACATCGCTCTTGCCGTCCTCGGTCGTGTGCGTGAGCGACCCGGCTCGCGCCCAGTATTCGGTCGACGAAAACGTGTAGAAGATCTTCGGCGTCACGCCCGCCGCCCGTGACCGCGCGAGCAGCCCCTCGTCCGTGAACGGCGGAAGATCGACCGGCCGCAGCACGGACAGCACCGAGTTGCCCGCCTGACCCGGCATCGCGAACCGGTGGTTGAAGCTGCCGCCTCCGGCGCCGGCCGCCGACACCATCAGCGCGTCGAACGCGGCACGTCCGCGCTCGTCGGCGTTGAAGCCGTCGCGAACGAACTCGCGCAGGAAGCGCCCGCTCTGCGAGTAGCCGAAGCCGATGACCCGCTGCACCGCCGCGGGCCGTTCGCGAAGAGCGGCGCCGGCGGGCCCGTGGCGGAGATACGAGGCGAAATCGCGTACCGCGGCGAGGCCAAGGCCCGCAATCGGCGATCCCTTCGCCCCGTAGACCACCTCGTACAGGCCGACCTCCAATCCATCGGGAACATGCACCGAGCACCCGTCGGCGGCGAACTGCCATGCGTCGCGAGACAGCGTTCGCGGCGCGGCGTCGATGCGTGTACGAAACGTCAACGCCGCGGTCTTCTGATCCTGAGCCGGCGAACAGTACGACACGGGAAAATCGGTGCGGCGTCTCCCCCGGACGGATTCGACGTAACTGGCGCGCACGACGCCTTCGACCTGCGCGATCGGCACCTGGAAGGTCAGGCCCTGCGAACGGCCGACGTCGAACTGCCAGCCGAGGAACGCCACCGTGAATCCCTCGCGCAGCAGAAAGTGGTCGCCCAGCACCCACGACTCCGGGGAGAGGTCCCGCTGAGCGGCGCCGCTCATCAGGCCGAGCGATTGATCGCGGCCGCGATTGACGACTTCGAGGAACACCGACCCTCTGGCGGACGCGGCATCCTTGGGAATGAACATCAGGAGGTCGCCGGAGAACTCGACCTTCCCCTGGTTGTTCGTCGGAGCACGGTCGAGATCGGCGATGGCGCGATTGGCCGGGAGCACCGGGTCGATGGCGTAGTGCACGCGCGCGATCACCCGCTCGTGCGTGCCCGCATCGTCTTTCCGCGTGATCGCGATTCGGACGACTTCAGCGGATGCGGCGTGCGCGACGAGCAGCAGGCAACAGATCCGGCCCAGGCAGGAAGCGACCTTCGCACAGATGCGTCGCATCGATGCGAAGTATAGGACCGAAAATGGGGTCGGGAGTCATTTTTGAGGTGCCCTCAAGAAAAATGACTCCCGACCCCCTTGAGGTCTAGTTACCTCGAGCCCAGGTCACGAACGTGATGTGGCGGGTGCCGTCGGGATCGATGCGGATGAAGGACTCGCGCGCGCCGCGTCGGCCGAGCGAGAGGCCCCATTCGCGCCGGCTGTTGCCATCGCCGACGTCGAGCTTGTTGCAGCCCTGGCCTGGAGGGGCGTTGCACCCGCCGCCGCCCCCGCCGCCGCTTCCCGTGCCATAGGAATTGTAGGAGTCGAGGTGTCCGTAGATGATCTCGAGCTGGTCGAAGTCGTGCTCGTTGGCGAACGGGAAGGGAGGATCCTGGTAATCCATGCACGAGAGCAGCGACGTGTTGTTGAAGTTCTCGTCCTGATGACCGAGGCCGACGTTGTGCCCCAGCTCCTGACAGGTGACGCTCTGTCTCCAGTCGTCGC
>DASTDQ010000742.1:0-2150 GCA_035710305.1 Vicinamibacterales bacterium
AGCGAGCGGCCGTCGCGGCTCCAGCGCGGGCGCGTGCCCCCTGCCATCGACACCCGGATGCGATCGCTGTCGGTCAATTTCTGCAGGTAAATGTCGGGCCGGCCGGATTCATCCGACACGTACGCCAGCCACCGGCCGTCGGGCGACTGACGCCCGTCCGTGTCGTTGAAGCCGCTCCTCACGACGTGCGCCCGCGACCCTCTGACGGCATCGACGGTGAAGATGTCCTGCCCTGATGCCGGATCCGCTTCGTGCAGCAGCACGCTCGAACCCCGCCAGTCGCTTGGCGTGGCGTCGGCGTCGAGCAGCAGCTCGTCTTCTGCATCCGGCGCCCGAACGCGCTTGGTAAAAAGCGCCGGCCGGCCTTTCTGCAGCGATCTGAACGCCACGCGGCGTCCGTCGGGCGACCACACCGGATCGCTGTCTGAGGCGACAGCCAACGTCAACGGTTCGACATCCGCCCGACGGCCTGTCGGGATCAGCGTGACGTCCAGCGTGCGAAGCAGGGGAGCCATCATCGTCACGGCGGCGTACTCGTCATCCGGGGACAAACGCACCTGCCAGAATTCCCCCGGCTCGCCGGTTGTGCCGACGTGCCGGCCGTCGAAGTCGATCCAGGTGAGCGCTCTTGCGCGAGAAGAGGCGGGGGCCGACAGCAGCACACGGCGGGACGCGACGAACAGGCTCCGTCCGCCTGCCGTCACCCCGACGCCGGACGCCACGGGGACGGCCTGCCCGACGAGTGTTCCCGTCCGCTCGTCCAGTCTCCTGGCCAGTACCACGTTGTCGCGTACGTACAAGAGAAAGCCGCCCGCGATGTGCCCGTGCCCGGAGGTTGCCGTCAGGTCTCGCTCCTCATTGTCTCGAACGAGACGGACGGTTCTCCGGCCATCTTTTCCCACGGCCGTGTACACGAAGCTGTTGGCACCAGCCGTTGACGGCGAAAGGTGTACGCGATCGTCAGCTTGCAGCCGGGTGGCGTCTGAAACAGTGCCTCCCTGCAGCTTCTGGATCGCGCCCTGCGCCCGTGCTGCGAACAAGACCGATCCGTCCGGAAGCCAGGCGGCGCCCCCTGCCGATGGGGCCTCGGCGAGGTCGCTCACCATTCCGTCGCTCAGCGAGATCTGCCGCAGCCGCCCGTCGGCAAAGAAGGAGACGGCAGCGCCCGCGCTCGTCCACGCCGGACGCTGCGCGCCCTCCGTGCCGCGCAGCACTTTCGCTTCGTCCGAACCGAGCGTGCGCAGCCACAGGGCCGTTGTCCCCTGATTCGATGCGGAAAAGACGATGCGCTGTTCGTCGGGAGAAATCGCGGCGTCGAGCGCCTCGTCCCCCGAGCCGAGCTCGGTGCCGGGCGGCGGGCCGAGCGTCAGCCTGATCGGCGGCGGCGGAGGCGGCGGCTGCTCGCGCAGGTGACGCACCGCCGGGATTGCCAGGCCGACCACGGCCAGCGCGAGCAACACCAATGCAAAGCGAGACTTCAGAACTTTCTGGACCAGGTTGGAGGCCACCGTTCCACGACGACCTTCTTCTCGGTGTAGAAGTCGATTGCGTCGCGTCCCTGGGCGTGCAGGTCGCCAAAGAAGCTGTCCTTCCAGCCGGAGAAGGGGAAGTACGCCATTGGGGCTGCCACGCCCACGTTGATGCCGACGTTGCCGACACGGGTGTCGTAGCGGAACTGGCGCGCGGCGGCGCCGCTCGACGTGAACAGGCACGCCATGTTCCCGAACGGCGACCGGTTCACGATCTCGATCGCCTCTTCAACCGATTCGGCGCGCATGACGCTCAGCACCGGCCCGAAGACCTCAGTGCGCGCGAGCTCGCTCGAGGGATCGACATCGGTGAGCACGGTGGGCCGCAGGAAGTTGCCACGGCTGTAGCCTTCCACTTTCGCGTTGCGGCCGTCCACGAGCGGCCTCGCACCTCCGGCCACGCCCTGAGCGATGAGGCCTTCGATTCGCGCGCGGCTCTCGGGGGAGATGACCGGGCCCATCTCGACGCCCTTGTCCAGGCCGTACCCGATTTTCCGCGAGGCTGCCGCATCGCCAATCTGCGGCGTGAACGTCCTGGCGGATTCCGCCACCGTGATGACGACCGATGAGGCCAGGCAGCGCTGGCCCGCGCAGCCGAACGCGGAATCGGCGACGATGCGC
>DASTDQ010000743.1:0-7245 GCA_035710305.1 Vicinamibacterales bacterium
GCCTTCAGGCCCAGGATGCCGACGAGCGGCAGCATCCAGAACGGGTGGATCAGGTTCGCCAGCGCCTCCGTGGCGTTGTAGGTCTGGACCACCCACCCGAGGTGGACCTGCAGCGTCTTGGCCGCCTCCAGCATGTAGGGCGCCTCGATCAGCCACTTGCCCCCCGCTGACGGAATGAACAACCCGAGAAACGCCGAGTAGATGCCGACCATCACCGGGTAGGTGTGCGGCGTCGAGATGGCGACGAAGAAGTGCGCCAGCTGCGTGGCGATACCCGACTCGGTCATCATCCGGACGATCCCCGCGTACAACGGGTACTGGATCAGCACTCCACCCACCGGCACCACCGCCGCCGTGATCGCCTGCACGAACGAACGGGGCCGCCAGTGCAGGAGCAGGCCGACGATGAGGAACAAGAAGACGTAGTGGTTCAGATCGAGGATGATCGCGGGGCCGTTGCCCGCGACTTCGCGAGCCATGTAGAGAAACCCGAACGTGCAGATGGCGATCGTGAGCACCGGGCTGTATTCGAGCCACTCGCCCGGCGTTTCGCGCGCGCTCCTCTCCTGCGTCGCCGCCGTGTACTCGACGCCCATGTCCTTCATCCCTCGCGCGTCGGCGTCGCCCGGCGCCGAGTAGTAGCTCACCGCCATCGAGACGATGATGAGCAGCGCCGCGATGAGGAGGCTCTGCCAGAGCCCGAGCGTCTGGCCGAGCGGGATGACGCCGCTGATGCGCTCGATCGAGTCGGGAAGCGATCCCGGCGCCGCCATGATGAGCGCCGCCGACGAGGAGAGCCCGAGCGCCCAGACGCTGCCGACGCCCAGATACGCCGCGGCGCCGATCGCGCGATAGTCCGCCCCCTGCACGCGATGCGCGACCTCCTTCGCCAGCAGGCCGCTGAAGATCAGGCTGAAGCTCCACGACACGAGCGAGGCGAGCATCGAGAAGAGACCGACGTAGGCCGCCGCGGTGCGCCCGTCGCGCGGAATCGCGGCGAGCCTTCGGATGACGGCGTACACCGGCGGAGAGCTCGCCACGGCGTAGCCGGTCACGATGATCATCGACATCTGCATCGTGAAGGCGACCAGATCCCAGAAGCCCGCGCCGAACCATTGAGCGGTCTGGACGATGCCGCTGCCCGTGGCGAGCGATGCGAGAAAGACGATGACCACCGCCGCGAGCGCCAGCGCAAACGCGTCGGGAAACCAGCGCTCGAACCAGTCCGACAAACGAAGGCCGAGCGAGGCGAGTGTCGAGCGGACGGGCGTGTCGTGCATCTGCGGCACCTTGCCTCAGCCTTTGCTTCTACGGGATACTTACAAGCTGTCGTCTCTACGGAAGGGCCGTATTTACTGGTCGGATCGGCTGACCGCGGGCCCGTGCGACTGCATTATGGCAAACCTCGGATTCATCGGCCTCGGGGCCATGGGCAGCCGGATCACCAAACGATTGCTGGCCAGGGGCCACGCGGTGACCGGCTACGATCTCTTTCCTGCGAAGCAGCCGGAGCTTGTCGCAATGGGGGGCAAGTGGGCGTCCTCGCCTCGCGCCGTTTGTGAAGCCGCCGACACGACGTTCGTCATGGTGACCAACACCGCAGCGCTCGAAGGCGCGTCGCAGGGACCGGATGGGCTGCTGGCCGGCCTCGGCGCCGGCAAGCTGCTCATCGACATGAGCACGGTCGGCCCAGCGGCCAGCCGCGCGCTGGCAGCGAAGGTGCGGGAAAAGGGCGCCGACATGCTCGACGCGCCGGTCTCGGGCAGCACCTCGATGGTCGAACAAGGCAAGCTGTCGATCATGGCCGGCGGACATCGCGCGACCTTCGACAGCGCCAAGCCGCTGCTCGAGGACATCGGCCAGAAAGTCACCTACATCGGCGAGAACGGCCTCGCATTGTCCATGAAGCTCGCGACCAACATCAGCATCGCCGTCCAGATGCTCGCGTTGGCCGAGAGCGTCGTTCTGGCTGAGAAGGCCGGCGTGGCCCGCGAAACGGCGATTGAGGTGCTGACCAACAGCGCGATCGCTTCGCCGCTGGTGCAATACAAGGGACCGTGCGTCCTGAAGATGCCCGAGCAACCGATGTTCAGCGCGAACATGATGCAAAAGGATGTGACGCTCGCGCTCGAGCTGGCCCGCGAGGTGCAGGTGACGTTGCCCACCGGGGCCGTGGTCAACGAGTTCTTGTCGTCCGCACGCGCGCAGGGCCTTGGGGAACAGGATTTCGCCATCCTGTACAAAGTGCTCGCGCAGCTCTCCGGAGTGAAGGCATGAGTATCCCGCAGGAGAAGCTCCTCCGGCTGTATCGCCAGATGGTGGCGATCCGCCTGTTCGAGGAGCGCGTCAACGATCTCTACACGCGCGCGGTGATGCCGGGCCTGGCGCACCTCTACATCGGCGAGGAGGCGATCGCCGTGGGGGTGTGCGAAGCGCTCCGGTCCGACGACTACATCACGAGCACGCACCGCGGCCACGGACATTGCCTGGCCAAGGGCGCCAAGCCTCATCTCATGTTCGCGGAGCTGCTCGGCAAGGAAGCGGGCTACTGCAAGGGGAAGGGCGGGTCGATGCACATCGCCGACCCCGCCACCGGGAACCTCGGCGCCAACGCCATCGTCGGCGGCAGCGCCGGGATCGCGACCGGGGCGGCGTACGCGTCCAAGTACCTGAAGCAGGGGCGCGTGGCCGTCTGTTTCTTCGGCGAGGGCGCGCTCGGCCAGGGGCTGCTCTACGAGGAGTTGAACCTCTCGCAGCTCTGGAAGCTGCCGGTCATCTTCGTGTGCGAGAACAACGGTTACAACGAGTACACGCACTTCTCGGAATCCACGGCGGGCGACGTCAGCGCCCGGGCGGCTGCCTTCGGCATGGCCAACGAGACGGCGGACGGCCAGAACGTCCGCGAGGTCTACGGCGTGGCGTCGAAGTACATCGAACGGGCGCGCCGCGGCGAGGGTCCGGCGTTCCTCCAGTTCAAGACCTATCGCTACCACGGCCACCATGTCGGCGACGTCGCTCGCGCCTACTACCGCCCGAAGGCCGAAGAGCAGGAGTGGGTCACCCAGCGGGACCCCATCACGCTGCACGGCCAGTGGCTGATGGACAACGGTATTGCCGCGCGCCCGGCGCTCGATGCCATTCAGGAAGAGCTGATCAAGGAAATGGATGCGGCAGTGGAGTTCGCCGTGAGCGCGCCGTATCCGGACCCGAGCAAGGTGAACCAGGATGTCTATGTCTGAAACCGCGGCACCGCCCCTTCAGGCGACCGGCGTACGGGAGCTGACCTTCGGCGAGGCGATCAAGGAAGCGATCGCCGAGGAGATGCGCCGCGATCCGAAGGTCGTCCTCATGGGCGAGGACGTCGCCGAAGCGGGGACGACGTTCAAGGTTCTGCTGGGACTGGTAGACGAGTTCGGCAAGGACCGCATCATCGACACGCCGATCTCGGAAGCCGGCTTCACCGGCATCGGCGTCGGAGCGGCGATGACCGGCATGCGTCCGATCGTGGACATCATGTTCGGCGACTTCCTGATGATCATCATGGACCAGGTCGCCAACCAGGCCGCCAAGATCCACTACATGTCGGGCGGCAAGTGGAAGGTGCCGCTCGTGATCCGGGCGACCATGGGCGCCACGCGCAGGTCGGCGGCGCAGCACTCTCAGTCGCTGCACGCGTGGCCGAGCCACATCCCGGGCCTGAAGGTCGTCGTCCCCTCGACGCCGTACGACGCGAAGGGGTTGTTCAAGGCGGCGATTCGCGACGACAACCCGGTCGTCATCTTCGAGCACAAGATCAGCTACAAGAAAGTGAAGGGCCCGGTGCCGGCGGAGGATTACGTGATTCCGCTCGGCGTCGCCGACGTCAAGCGCGCCGGCAGCGACATTACCCTCGTCGCGTTGAGCAGCATGGTGCAGACCGCGCTCGGCGCGGCGAAGATGCTCGAGGAGGTCGGCATCAACGCGGAGGTCGTCGATCCCCGGACCACGTGGCCGCTCGACGAGAAGACGCTCGTCGAGTCGGTCAAGAAGACCTCCCGCTGCATCGTCGTCGACGAGGGCTACTTCCGGTACGGCATCACCGGCGAGCTCGCGTCGGTGATCCAGGAGCAGGCCTTCTACGACCTCGACGGCCCGGTCAGGCGGCTCGGCGCCATGCACGTGCCGATTCCGTTCTCGCCGGCGCTGGAAGACGTCACCGTGCCGAGCGAACGGCAAGTCTTCGATTTGGCTAGGCAGATGTGTAACAGGTAAAAGGGGGTCGGGAGTCAATTAACGAGGACGTGCTGGAATTCGTGACGCGCCCTCGTTAAATGACTCCCGACCCCATTTGAAGGAGATCCGACAGTGGCAATCAAGACCTACGGCACGATGGCGGTGGACTGGGAGCAGCGGATCGACTTCGATCGGCTGCGGCGCGAGCGGCTCGCCCGGATCAAGGGCCTGCTGGCCAAGTCGGAGATGGGCTCGGTGCTCTGCTTCGACATGAACAACGTTCGCTACATCACTGCCACGCACATCGGCACCTGGGCGCAGGACAAGATCAGCCGCTTCACGCTGCTGGCTCAGGGCGCCGAGCCGATCCTCTGGGACTTCGGGTCGGCCGCCAAGCATCACCGGCTGAACTGCCCGTGGCTCGGCGAGCGCTCGCGGGCCGGCATTCCGCTGATGCGCGGCGCGATGTCGCCCGAGATGGGACGCTCGGAGGACGTGGCCCGGAAGATTCGCGTCGAGCTCGAGGCGCGCGGGCTTCACAAGGAGCCGGTGGGTGTGGACGTGGTGGAGCTTCCCGTCCTCTTTGCCCTGCAGAAGGAAGGCCTGACGATCGTGGACGGCCAGCAGCTCATGTCCGATGCGCGCGAGATCAAGACGCAGGACGAGATCTCGCTGCTGGCGCAGTCGGCCGGCATGGTCGATGCCGCCTACTTCGAGCTGTACCGGGCGATGAAGCCGGGCATGAAGGAGAGCGAGGCCGTCGCGCTCGTGGCGAAGATCCTCTACGAGATGGGCTCGGAGTACGTCGAAGGCGTCAATGCGATCTCTGGCGAGCGCTGCAGCCCGCATCCGCACGTGTTCTCCGACCGCGTGCTGCGGCCGGGCGACCCGGTGTACTACGACATCCTGCATTCCTACATGGGCTACCGGACCTGCTACTACCGGTGCTTCGCCATCAGCTCCGCGTCGCGCGCGCTCGTGGACGCCTACAAGCGCTGCCGCGACTATCTGGACGCCTCGATCGAGCTGATCCGCCCGGGCCGTACCACGTCCGAAGTGGCCGCCGTGTGGCCGAAGGCCACCGAGTTCGGCTTCCCGGACGAGGAATCGGCCTTCGCGCTGCAGATGGGGCACGGCATCGGCCTGGCGATCTGGGAGAAGCCGATGATCAGCCGCCTCGTCTCGCTCGATCATCCGCACGAGATCAAGCCGGGCATGGTGTTCGCGCTCGAAACGTTCTGGCCCTCGACCGACGGCTGGAGCGCCGCCCGCATCGAGGAAGAGATCGTCGTCACCGAGACGGGCCACGAGGTGATCACGCGGTTCCCGGCCGAGGAGTTGCTCATCGCCGGCGCGCCGTTTGTGACCGTCGGCGGGACGCTGCCGACGCTGCGCGAGCCCGAGCCGCCGCCCAACGTGCAGGTCAAGGAATTGATCGCGGCATCGGCGCGCGCCGAGGTCGGCCGGACCGACAAGGTCGGGGCGCGCTGATGGCCGTCAGCGTGGTCATGCCTGCGCTCGAAATGGCGCAGGAAACCGGCAAGCTGGTCTCGTGGAAGAAGAAGGAAGGCGAGCCGGTCCGCAAGGGCGAGATGCTGCTCGAGATCGAGACCGACAAGGCCGTCGTCGAGATCGAGGCGGGCGGTGACGGCGTGCTCGCCGGCGTCAGCGCGAAGGAAGGCGACGTGGTGCCGGTCGGCCAGACGATCGCGTGGCTGCTCAAGCCGGGTGAAGCCGTGCCGGCGGGCGGGCCCCAGACGCAAAGCGGCCGCAAGATGGAATCGGCGGCGGCGTCGGCCGCTCCAGCGGCGGTGGCGGCCCCCGTCGCTCCACCCTCGGCGGCAGGCCCGCGAATATCGCCGAAGGCGCGCCGCCTGGCGCAGGAGCACGGCATCGACATCACCCAGCTTCGCGGGTCCGGATCGGGCGGCGAGATCCTCGCCGACGACATTCTCAAAGCCGCGGCTGCATGGTCATCGCGATCGTCAGGTCCGGCTGCCGCCTTCGCGCCAGGCGCGTCGGCGCCCGGGAAAACCGAGACCGGCGATCCCGCCGCGGTCTCGTCCATCGGCCGCATCATGGCCGAGCGCACGACGCAAAGCTGGACGACGGTCCCCCATTTCTTCGTGGCGCGCGACGTCGATGCCACGGCGCTCACGGCCGCGCGCGAGCGGCTCATTCCGGCCATCGAGAAGTCGCACGGCGTCAAGGTGACTCACACCGACCTCCTCGTCGCCGCCGTGGCGCGCGCCCTGCGGCAGCACCCGCGCATGAACGGGAGCTGGGCCAACAACACGGTGGCGCTCAACTCCGACGTCAACGTGGCGCTGGCCATGGCGGTCGAGAACGCCGTCGTGACGGCCGTCATCCGGAATGCGGACCAGGCGCCCGTTGGCGCCATCGCGAAACAGCGGAAGGAACTGGCCGAGCGCGCGCGATCCAACAAGCTTCAGCCGGCCGACATCTCCGGAGCCACCTTCACCATCAGCAACCTCGGCATGTTCGGCGTCGATGCCTTTACCGCCATCATCGTGCCGCCGCAGGCGGGCATCCTCGCCGTCGGCGCGATTGCCGATCGGGTGGTGGCGGTGGAGGGCATGATCGGCGTGCGCCCGATGATGACGCTCACGCTGTCGTCGGACCATCGCATCGTTGACGGCGCCCGCGCGGCGCAATTCCTCAACGACGTTGTGACGTCCCTGACCCAGCCCGCTCAATGGCTGGCTTGACGCGGAACTACAGGCGGGTCTAAAGGCCCGCCTCTACATGACGCGGGATGTGACTCGTAGCGGCGGGTCTTCAGACCCGCCGTGATCAGGACCGACTGAAAACATGAATCTCGGGCTCAAGGGCCGTACCGCTCTGGTGACCGGCGCGAGCAAGGGCATCGGCAAGGCGATCGCGCGGGGGCTCGCCGACGAGGGCGTCAACCTCGTGCTCGTCGCGCGCGGCCAGGAGGATCTCGATCGCGCGGCTGCCGAGATCTGCAAGGCGACCGGCGTGCGAGTCGTGGCCGTGCCCACCGACATCAGG
>DASTDQ010000744.1:0-15045 GCA_035710305.1 Vicinamibacterales bacterium
CGTCGTCGTGGACTCGGTCGCCGCGCTCGTGCCGAAAGCCGAAATCGAAGGCGAGATGGGCGAGGCCCAGATGGGGCTCCAGGCGCGGCTGATGTCGCAGGCGCTGCGCAAGCTCACAGGGGTGGTCTCGAAGTCGAAGACCACGCTCGTCTTCATCAATCAGCTCCGCGAGAAGATCGGCGTCATGTTCGGTAACCCCGAAACCACCACCGGCGGCCGCGCGCTCAAGTTCTACGCGTCGGTCCGCGTTGACATCCGCCGCATCGCCAGCATCAAGGACGGCGATCAGGTCATCGGCGGGCGCACGCGCGTGAAAGTGGTGAAGAACAAGGTCGCGGCTCCATTCCGCGAAGCGGAGTTCGACATCATGTACGGCGAAGGGATTTCACGCGAGGGCGACTTGATCGACCTGGCGGTGGACAAGCGCATCATCGAGAAGAGCGGCGCCTGGTTCGCCTACGGCGGCGAGCGCCTCGGCCAGGGACGCGAGAACGCCAAGCAGTTTCTCAGGGAGAACCCGTCGATTCGGCAGACGATCGAGGACCGCGTGCGGCGGGACCTGGGCCTGATGCGCGAGCCGGAGATTGCCGCGGTGTCGTGAAGGCGATGCGCTTGAGGCCCGCCTTCGCCCTTCGGGCTTCGGCGCGGCAGCCTTCGTCTGGCTTGCCGAGCCGAAGCTCACGCTTCGGCTTTGATGCGCATGAGCGAAGGCTGGTGGCCAGGGCCGGAATCGAACCAGCGACACCGTGATTTTCAGTCACGTGCTCTACCAACTGAGCTACCTGGCCCTCGTACGCGTCGTCGGGCAAGACTTCTGACTATAACAGATGTGAGCGACAGCGTTCGCCTGGATGTCTGGCTCGACATCGCCTGTCTGTTCAAGACCAGGTCCGAAGCCAAGCGCGCGTGCGAGGGTGGCAAGGTCGACGTGAACGGCGACAGCGCGAAGCCGCATCGCGCCGTTCGCGAAAGCGATCGCATCCGCATCACGCGCGGGCACGGCCGCTACCAGCAGATCGTCGTTCGGCTGATCCTCGACCAGCACGTCAAGAAGTCAGAGGCCAAAGCGCTCTACGACGATGTGACGCCGAAGCCAACGCCCGAGGAGATCGAAACACGCCGTCTCGAGCGCATCTATCGCGCCGCCGCGCGCGCGTCGTCCAACCCCGATCGCCGCCGCCGGCGTGAAATCCGCCGGATGAAGGAGGGTGGATAGATCATGTACTTGAGTCTCTTCCAGATCGCGTCGCTCGCCATCGTCGGGTGGATCCCGCTGATCTTTTTTCCCACGTCGCGCCTGTCGCGGCGTCTGGCCGACAGCGCGTTCTTCCCTCTCTACATCGCCGTGCTCTATGCCTTCGGTGTCGGCGCGCTGCTGATGGAGTCCGGACCGGGGTTCATCGCCGATTTCGGGACGGCCGAGGGCGTGGCCCGGCTGCTGGCCCGCCAGGAGATTGCCTGGGTCGCGTGGCTGCACATCCTCGCCTTCGACCAGGTGATCGGGCTGCTCATCTACCGCGAGAACATGCGCCGGCGCTACGTGCCGTTGCCGGTGCAGTCGGCGCTGCTCTTCCTCACGTTGATGTTCGGTCCGTTGGGGTACCTCGCGTTCGCCGTGATCCGCGTGGCGCGGCTCGGCCCGCGTGCGTTTGGTGAAGACGATGACAGCGCTCGCGAGCCGGCCCGGCGGGCAGCCTCCGATACGCCTCCGACGATCCGGCAGATCGTCCAGACCTTCCGCGAGGAGCGGGGCGTGACGATGACGGCGCTCGCGGGCATCGCCCTGGGCGGAATCGCTTTCATCCTGGCCGCGGTGCGCGGCCCATTGATTCCGCCCGAAGGCGACCTCATGAAGCCGGCCGCATTCGATGTTGCGGTGGGGCTGTTTATTCTGTCGCTCATCCCCTGGCTGTCGGTGTCTGGTTTCAGCGAAGCGGGGCGGCGGCGCTGGCGCGGGTGGATGATCGGCTTGCTCATCTACGGGTTCGGCGTCGAAACGATCCAGCAGTTCCGCGGCATCGATCCGCGCTTCTCGCAGGCCGAGCCGGGCACCTCGATCTTCGGCGGGATCTTCTTCGCCACGGCGCTGGGGATCATGACGCTTTCGGTGGCACTCGCGGCACGCGCGTTCGAGGTCCGTACCGAGGGCCGGGGAGGGCTACTCGTCGTGGCGGCACGCTGGGCCAGTGCATCGATGCTCATGGGATTCCTCGCCGGCTTCTGGCTGAGCGCCAATCAGGGACGCTTCGTCGGCGAGTCGGGGAACCTTCTGCCGCTTCACGCAGCCGGCTTTCATGCCGTGCAGGCCGTGCCGCTCGTGGCGCTGATGCTCGCCTGGTCGGCCATGCCCGTCGGGATCGCCCGGCGCTGGGTGCACGTTGCCGGCGCCGCGTGGGCCACCGCCTGCCTCGTCATCTGGGTGCAGACGGCGCTGGGACGCGCCGTGACCGATCTCGCCTCCGTTGCGGGAGCCGCCGCCGCCGCGCTGCTGGGTGTCTGGATGCTGGCGGCGCTGCGCGCCCTCGTCGCGTGGCGCACCGCACCCGCCGCTGGCGCGTTTGCCGGTACGGCCTCCAAACTCTAAGAAGGCACAAAGTTCTGGCCGACGAGGCGCCTATAATCGACGGTCGGGTCTGCGAGGCAATCCCATGCTCCAGAATTCGCGCGTCGCGGCACTCCTCGCCGTTTCCGTTCTGACTCTCGTCTCGGCCACCTCCGCTCAATGGCTGACGCAACCGACCGCAGGGATTCCGCGCCTCCCTGACGGTAAGCCGAACCTGTCTGCGGCCCCTCCGCGATCGGTCGACGGCAAACCTGATCTCTCGGGGCTGTGGCACGCCGGACCCAAGTGGGACACCGATCTCAAGGAGACCGACGTTCAGCCCTGGGCCCAGGAACAGGCACGACAACGACTGGCGAATCCCGCGTCGCTCGGATGGAGTGTCCTGTGCCTGCCGCCGGGCCCGATGGTGACCTTCAGCGGACCGCTCAAGATTATTCAGACGCCGCAACTCATCGCCGTCCTCTACGAGGTGCCGAACAACTTCCGTCAGATCTTCCTCGACGGCCGGCGCCTTCCGAGCGACCCCAACCCGACGTGGCAGGGCTACTCGGTCGGACGCTGGGAGGGCGAGACGCTTGTCGTCGAGAGCAACGGCTTCAACGACAAGTCGTGGGTCGGGCGTCCGGGTTTTCCACACACGGAAGCGCTGCGTGTGACTGAGCGCTACAGCAGACGTGACGTCGGTCATATCGACGTGCAGATCACCTTCGACGATCCAAAGACGTTCGTGCGACCGTGGACGACGACGACCGAGCTCCTCTACGACCCTGACACGGAAATGCTGGAATTCGTCTGCAACGAGAACGAGAAGAGCGTTCAGCATTTCGTCCAGCCACCACAGGGTGCGCCAGCGATCAACGTCGACCCGGCCATGTTGGCGAAGTTCCCCGGCGTCTACCAGATGATGACGCCGCGCGGTATGGCAAACGCGACCGTCACGCTGGACGGCGGGCAGCTGATGATTGACGTCCCGGGGTTCGGCAGCGGCCGCATGGTTCCGCAATCGGCGACGATGTTTCAATTCCGGGGCGCCGTGCTGGAGTTTGTGTCGAACGAGAAGGGCGAGGTGACGCACCTCATCGCGCACGTCGTGGAGGGCGATTTCAAGGGACCGCGGATCAAATAGGATCGACCCGTGCCGCGGAACCAGGAAGTCATCAGGCAGTGGAAGATCCTTCATGCGCTCGAGTCGTCGCGTCACGGCGCGACGATCGACGGCCTCGCCGGCGATCTCGACGTCACCACACGCACCATCCGGCGGGACCTCGCGGCGCTCCAGGAGGCGGGCTTCGCCTTGTACGACGAGCACGACGACGAGGGGCGCGTCAGGTGGCGCGTGGACGGACAGATCCTCAAGGGGCTCGAGAGCGGCTTCACGCTGTCGGAGTTGTGCGCGCTCTACTTGAGCCGAAACTTGCTCGAAGCCGTCGCCGGAACGCCGTTCCAACGGGACCTGACCAACGCGTTCGAGCGGCTGGCGAAGATGCTGTCGCCACGGATGCGGCAGTTCCTGGACCGCCTGCCTTCCGTGCTCGTGGCCAAACCTGGCCCGCGTGCGCGAGGCGCCGGCGCCTCCCCCGATATCGTGGCGCGTCTCCTCGAGGCGTCGCTTCACTTCCGCGTGACCCTCATGCGTTACCACTCCGTGTCGAGCAGCCGCGTGAAGGACTACCTCGTCCACCCTTACCGGCTGGCGTTCGCCCACGGCGGGCTGTACCTGCTCGCCTACGTGCCCGACTACAAGGCCGTGCGTACCTTCGCGGTGGACCGGATCAAGTCCGTGTCGCTCGAGAAGCAGACCTTCACGACCACACAGGCGGTGACCGACGACGTGTTCGCCAACTCGCTCGGAGTAAACACCGGGCCAGCCGAACCGGTAGAAATAGAATTCGATTCACGCGTCGCCCCGTACGTGCGCGCACGTGTCTGGCATCCGTCACAGCAGCTGCAGGAGCGGCCTGACGGCGGCCTTTCCGTCACGATGAACGTGTGCCACGATTGGGGGCTTCGAAGCTGGGTCTTGAGCTGGGGACCGTTTGCCAGGGTCGTGTCACCGGCAAGGCTGTCGCGAGAGGTCCAATCCGACCTCGGATCGGCGGCGGCCCGCTACCAGCCGCAATCTGATTCGCCTGTAGACCGTAGACCGTAAACCGGAGACGCCCCGAGATCCAATGAGCCGACCTGTCCGCTTCACCTTGCTCGCCCTCGCCGCGCTGGTGTTCCTTGCCGGCCCGTCCCTCCTGCGCTTCTACACCGACTGGCTCTGGTTCGGCGAAGTCGGCTACCAGCACGTCTTCCTGACGATGCTGCGGATGCAGGGAACGCTGTTCACGATCGCGTTCGCCGCGTCCGCGCTCTGGCTGTCTTTCAACGTGAGCGCCGCGATCGGGTCGATGGGCAACCTGCGCCCGGTGTTCGTGGGCCGCGACGGGGTCGAGATGTCGTTGCCCGTCGGCCGGCAGCTCAGGCCGATCGCCGTGGGACTCGCCCTCCTGCTGTCCCTGATCGTCGGGATGTTCGCGGCGGGGCGCTGGGAGCAATGGCTGCTCTGGCGATCCGGCGGCCCGTTTGGCGAACAGGATCCCCTGCTCGGCCTCGACATCGGCTTTTACGTCTTCTCGCTCCCGTTCCTGCAGCTCGTCCGCCGGATCGCGCAGGCGCTCGTCATTCTCGCGGGTCTGGCCAGCGCGGGCATCTACCTGCTGTCGGGAAGCCTGACGTCGGGCTTCCCGGCGAGGCTGTCGATGACGCCGGCCGCGCGCCGGCACCTGGCGCTGCTCGGCGCGCTCTTCATGCTGCTGCTCGCCTGGGGCGCGTGGCTGCAGAGGGCCGAGCATCTCATCGACGCTTCCGGGACGGTTCCAGGCGCCAGTTATGCGGACGTGTACGGGCGCATGCCGATGGCGATGTTCCTCGTGGTGGTGTCGATTGTCGGCGCGGCGCTGGCAGCCTTTCACGCCTTCGGCACGCGGAACTGGCCGATTCCGGCCGCCGTCGGTCTGTACGTGCTGACCTCAATCGGCGGCGAAGTGTACAGCTCGGTACTGCAGAAGTTCGTCGTGACACCCAACGAGCAGGCGCGCGAAACGCCGTTCATCACGCACAACATCACGGCAACGCGAAAGGCGTTCGGCCTCGACTCGATCGAAGAGCGGCCGCTCTCGGGAGAAGCGCTGCTGACCAGGAACGACATCGCCCGCAACGCCGCGACCCTGCAGAACGTCAGGCTCTGGGATCACCAGCCGCTGCTCGAGACGTTCGGGCAACTCCAGGAGATCCGCACCTACTACGAGTTCACATCGGTCGATAACGACCGCTACCGGATCGACGGCGCCCTGCGGCAGGTGATGCTGTCCGCCCGCGAGCTGAACTCGACGAGCCTGTCGAACCGCACGTGGGTGAACGAACGGTTGATGTTCACGCACGGCTACGGGGTGGCGCTCGGGCCGGTCAATCAGGTGACCAGCGAGGGGCTGCCGGTGCTCTTCGTGCGCGACCTTCCTCCGCAGTCGACGATCGACCTGAAGATCGACCAGCCGAGCATCTACTTCGGCGAGCTCTCGAGCGACCACGTCATCGTCGGCGCGAAGGTCGACGAGTTCCACTATCCCCGCGGCGACGGCGACGCGATGACTCGCTACGACGGCGCGGGCGGCGTGGCGCTGGGAACGATCTGGCGCAAGATCCTCTTCGCGCTTCGGTTCAGGTCGTACCAGATTCTTCTCAGCAACGACATCGGACCGGAGAGCCGGATCCTCTACAACCGCAGGATCAGGGATCGCGTGATGACCCTGGCGCCTTTCGTGCGATTCCTGGACCGCGACCCTTACCTGGTGATCGCGGACGGCCGTCTGTACTGGCTGTACGACGCCTACACGGCGAGCGCTTTCTACCCGTATTCGAGTCCGAGTCCTGGCGGTCAGGTGAACTACATCCGCAACTCGATCAAGTTCGTCATCGACGCCTACGACGGCACGATCACGGCCTATCTCGCCGACCCGAACGATCCGATTGCCGCGACGTTCGCCCGCGTGTTTCCGAACCTGTTCAAGCCGCTCGACGAGATGCCTGCCTCGATACGCGCGCACGTGCGCTACCCGGAAGACATCTTCGAGCTGCAGGCCCAGGTATTCGCGACGTATCACATGACAGAAGCCCCCGTCTTCTACAACCGCGAGGATCAATGGGAGATTCCACGGCTGGGAGACGGCAGCGACGCCGTGGCGATGCAGCCCTACTACACGATCATGCGGCTCCCCGGTGAAGCCGAGGCCGAATTCATCCAGATGCTCCCGTTCACGCCGCGGCAGCGCCAGAATCTGGCTGCGTGGCTCGTGGCGCGCAGCGACGGCGAGCACTACGGCAAGATGCGCGTGTTCGAGTTCCCGAAACAGAAGCAGGTGTTCGGTCCAAGCCAGGTCGTGGGCCGTATCGGCCAGGATCAGGTCATCTCGCCGCAGATCACCCTCTGGAATCAACAGGGCTCGCAGGTCATCTGGGGCACGCTCATGGTGATTCCCATCGAGGAGTCGCTCATCTACGTACGCCCGCTCTACCTGCGCTCCACGGGGGGCCGCATCCCCGAGCTGACCAGGGTCATCGTCGCGTACGAGAACCGCATCGTCATGGAAGAGACGCTCGAGGCCGGGCTGGCACAGCTGTTCGGAGGCGCCCTGGCGCCCGTCGAGCCGGCCGGAAGAGCGCCGGGCCGAGCCGCGGCCGGCACACCGGACGCGGCGAAGCCGCCGGACGCGGGTCCTGGCGGCGACCTTGCGGCGCTCGCCGCCGAAGCGCGAGCCCACTATGAACGCGCGGTCGCCGCGCAGCGCGCCGGCGACTGGGCGGCATACGGCGACGAGATCCGCCAGCTCGGCGAGGTACTCCAGCGCATGCGCGGTAAATGATCGCGCACGCGCGGTAGAAGACGTGCGCTTCAAGCTCACCATCGAGTACGCCGGTACGCGCTACAGCGGCTGGCAGGTGCAGCGGAACGCGCGCACGGTGCAGGGTGAGATCCAGCGCGCCGTCGCCTCTCTGACCGGCGCACGCGAGTTCGAGCTATACGGATCGAGCCGGACCGACGCCGGCGTGCACGCCCTGGGACAGGTCGCTCACCTCGATCTGAACACGCGGCTGTCACCTGACGCGCTTCGACGCGGCATCAACGACGAGCTGCCGGCCGACATCAACGTTCTCGACGTCCAGAAGGTGCGGCACACCTTTCACGCGCGGCACAGCGCCAGGGGCCGAAGCTACATTTACCAGGTCGCGCGCCGGCGGACGGCGTTTGCCAAGCCGTTCGTCTGGTGGGTGAAGGAGGACCTCGACATCGCGCGGATGCGCGCGGCTGCAGCGCGGCTCGTCGGGTTCCACGACTTCCGGTCGTTCTCCGACGACGACCCGCAGGACAAATCCACCGATGTCAAGCTCGAGGCGCTGGATGTCTCCGTGGCCGGCGACCTGATCGTCTTTCGGGTGGAAGGCTCTCACTTCCTGTGGAAGATGGTCCGGCGGCTGGTGGGGATCCTCGTCGAAGTCGGGCGCGCGGGCCTCACGCCCGCGGACGCCGCCGCAATGCTCACGACGCCGTCGGAGCTGCCGGCGCGCCTGACCGCGCCGGCCTCCGGCTTGTTCCTGGAACGCGTGCGCTACGAGGGTGACCCTCCGAACGGGGTCGGGAGTCATTTCTTGAAGACACTTGTCGAGCCGACGCCCACGAGGAGCGTCCCCGAGAAATGACTCCCGACCCCATTTCTACGGCCTGTTGCTTGCCGGCGGCGTGATGCCGTTGAGGCGCAAATAGACGACTAACTGGCCGTAGATATCCTGGCTGTGCGTCATTGCGAAGTAGATCACCCGCAGCCGGCTCGCGGTCGGCCCAAGGAACGGCATCGACGTGACGCGTTCGGCAAGCTGTTGATCGTTGAACTCCTTGAGCACCGCCGACCCGTAGTCCGACACCTGCCGCAGCGCCGCCACGATCTCGGCCTTCGAGGCCGCCTTCGGGTTCACCATCGGCGCCGGCGTCTTGCCGCCGAGCGTGCTCACGAGCTTCAGATCGATGTTGGCGACGTGCATCAGGCGCTGGCCGAAGCTCTCCTGCGCCGGGGTCGGTTTGGCGCCAAACTTGTCCTCGGGCATTGCCTCCGCGACGCCGATGAGCAGGGCATAGCCCCTGCCCCAATCGCCCTGCACGTCGCACGCAACCGTCGTGCATGCGGGTGCCCCTCCCCTGCCCTGAGCCACTGCGTTCGACGAGGCGGCCACCGCCAGTACCGATCCGACCACGAGTGCGATTCCGAGTCTCATGAAGCCTCCTGCAATTGGTTCAACTGAAGCCGGACACTACGTACTTGCTGCGGCGTCTTTGAGGAGCTGGAGCAGCCGCCGCCAGTGCAGCTCCGACGCCTCGTGGTCGTACACCACGTGCCCCGTCACCGCGAAACCGTGTTTCGTCTTCGCGTAGGTCTCGATCTCGTGCGTCACTCCGGCCTCCGTCAGCGCGCGCGCGAGCCGATCCTGCTGGTCGCGGGGAAAGCTGGCGTCGACTTCGGCCGCGCCGACGTACACGCGGCCGCGTATCCGGCCGGCGAGCCGATGCGGGCTGTCCGGCTTGTCGGTCGCGAGCGAGCCGCCGTGGAACGACGCCGCCAGATGAACTCGATCCGGGAACGTGCCGGCAGCGCTGATGGCATAGCCCCCGCCCATGCAGTATCCGAGCGCGGCGATGCTCCCCTTCCGCACGGACGGGCTCGAATCCAGCCACCCGATCACGGCGTTGGTATCGCGCATCACCATCGCGTGGTTGATCGACGCGATCAGGCCCTTGAAGCGTTCCCGCTCTGGTCCTTCCGTCGTGACCACGTTGGGGGCGAACGGCGCGAACGGCGTGCGGTAGTACAAGTTCGGAACGGCCACGACGTATCCCGCCGACGCAAGCCGCTGGGCCATGCTGGCCAGCTGGGGTCGAATGCCGAAGGCGTCCATGTAGAGGATCACGGCCGGCCAGGGACCCGTACCGCCGTCCGGTACGAACACGTGGACGTCGAGGACCCCCTCGTCGGCCCGCAGGTCAACCCGCTCCGCGCTCATCTGCTCACCTCTCGAGAGCGAGCATTGTACCGTGCCTGCCGGATGTTCTTGGCCGATGGGGCCGGCTCGGGTATGGTGCAGGAACCGACGAGGACCGACCCGAGGTGCCCGAGTATCCCCTTCCATTGACGTCGTACCCCGCGCTCGACGGTGCGGGGCTGTTCGAAATCCTGCGTGCACGCGCGGCGCTCGAACCGTTCAACGTCGTGGCCGCCGCGATCTTCTTCTGCGCGATCGTGCATACCTTTCTCGCCGCCCGCTTCACGCGAATCGCACACAGGCTGCAGTACGAGCACGACGAGCGGCAGCGGGCAGCCGGCCTCGAGCCCACTCCCTCCGTTCTTGCCGAGCTCCTGCACTTTGTCGGCGAAGTCGAGGTGGTGTTCGGCCTCTGGGTGATTCCGCTTCTCGCGGCGCTTGCGCTCAGCAAGGGCGGCAGCGTGGCGACCCACTACCTGAACGACACCGTGAACTTCACCGAGCCCTTGTTCGTGGTCGTCATCATGGTTCTCGCGTCGGCGCGGCCCGTCGTGGCACTCGCTGAAACGAGCCTTCAGCGCGTCGCGATGCTCGGCCGCGGCACGGCCGCGGCGTGGTGGATCACGATTCTGACGGTCGCCCCGCTCCTCGGCTCCTTCATCACCGAGCCGGCGGCCATGACGATCGGCGCGCTGCTGCTGTCCCGCAGGTTCTTCGCCCTCGAACCGAGCCCACGACTGAAGTACGGCACGCTCGGGCTTCTCTTCGTCAACGTCTCGATCGGCGGCACGTTGACGCACTTTGCCGCACCGCCGGTGTTGATGGTCGCGCGCCCGTGGGCGTGGGACACCTGGTTCATGCTCAGCCACTTCGGCTGGCGCGCGGCCATCGCCGTAGCGATCTCGACCGTGGCGTACCGCCTGCTCTTCTGGACAGACTTCCGCGAGCTGGCCGGCCGTACAGCCGTGGACGATCTCCAGCGCGCCGATGACCTCGACGGCGCCGGCTCGAGTCTGCCGACGCCATGGTGGATCACGACCGTTCACCTCGTCTTCATGGCGTGGACCGTCGCCACATCTCACTACCCGGTACTGTTTGTCGGAGGCTTCTTCTTCTTCCTGGGATTCACGACCGTGACGGCGCCATACCAAGGCCGTCTGGACTTACGGCCGCCGCTGCTCGTCGGCTTCTTTCTCGCCGGACTCGTCATCCACGGCGGTCTGCAGGGCTGGTGGATCGCTCCGCTGCTGGCTGGCCTGTCCGAGCAGCCGCTGTTTGTCGGATCCGCGCTGCTCACCGCGTTCAACGACAACGCGCTGATCACCTATCTCGGCACGCTCGTCCCCGGCCTCGGCGATCCGTTGAAGTTGGCGCTCGTCGCCGGTGCCGTGGCCGGTGGGGGTCTGACGGTCATCGCCAATGCGCCCAACCCGGCCGGGCAGGCGTTGCTCGCCAGGTTCTTCGGTGGAGCGGTGGAGCCGTTGAAGCTGCTCGCCGGCGCGCTGCTGCCGACGCTAGTGGCGGCCGCGATGTTCCAGTTGATCTGATCCCACGCTCACGTCGCTGAGATCGTTCGGCACGTGCCGCGGCCGGTTGCGGAGCTCCCGGACGAGCTGCCGCAGCGGACCGAGTCCAACCGGCTTGTCGAAGCAGGCGAGGTCTTCGTCCGGCGATGGCCGCGCCACGCGTGCGCCGGGTCCGCTCATCAGCACGGCGTGGACGGTCGGGCGCTGGGTGCGTATCGCCTGCAGCAGACGGCTGCCCGCGGCGCCGTCAGTGCCCGCGTCGATCATGACCAGATCGAGGTACCCGAGCCTGCACTGCTCCACGGCGCCGCTCGCGTCCACGGCCGTGCGGACGTCTACGCCTTCGACTTCAGCAAGGCTCGCCATGGAGGCCAGGTTGGCCGCGCTGGGATCGACAACGAGGAGCCGGACGGGAGTGTCCACGGAGTGAGTGATAGCAAGGACACTTCCATTCGAGCACGGCTCGTCTACACACAATTGCACTGGATGGGTTCTTGCTCACCTGCGCGGGCTGCGCGCTGCCGCCGCCCCGCTTCACGTAAACGGCCCGGCGCGATCGCTTCATTGGAGGACGTATGACGAAGGGTCGCCTGCTGGCGAGAATCCGCCGCGAGTTCCAGGATCATCCGGGAATTGCCGTCACGCTCCGACAGGCGCAAATCCTCTGGTCCCTCGACAAACGGCTCTGCACCGAGGCGTTCGACGACCTGACCGCCGAAGGCTTTCTGCGTCAGGTCGAGGACGTGTACGTATGGGTGGACGCGCCGGTCCCCCAGTTCCGGCGGCCGGTGGCGATGAGGGCGTATTCACCAGACTGAGGCCCGGGCGCCCAAGCGCGACGCGCGAAGGCAGCCTTCTGGCGTCAGCCGCCTACCCGACCCGGCCAACGGGTTGTCCTGATACGAGGCACCAACCCCTTACAGAATCCGCCCTCGACATGCAGATTTGATCGAGGGTCCACAGGAGCCACGCCGTCCTTGTTCTCGGCGGCCGTCTCTGGCACAGTAGAATTCTGCCCCCCCGGATGTGGAGTGTCATATGAAGGCCCGTCGCCTCTCGCTCGCCGCCGTCGCGATCCTTGCGCTGGCTGCACCGGCGTTTGCTCAGCAGCCGTCGCCGGCAGGGCGCGTCAAGGTGGTCTCCGGCTCCGCGTTCATTGTCAGGGCTGGCTCGACGGTCCCGGCCAAGGTCGGGCAAGAGCTGTTCGAGTCCGACAGCCTGAGGACTGGTGATGACGGGCGGATCGGGGTGACCTTCGAGGACGACACCAGGCTGTCGCTCGGGCCCGCGAGCGAAGTCCGCCTCGACACGTTCCGGTACGCTCCCGCGGAGGGATCCCTCGGAATGGCCATGCGTTTTCTG
Source organism: Vicinamibacterales bacterium (assembly GCA_035710305.1). Taxonomy (GTDB): domain Bacteria; phylum Acidobacteriota; class Vicinamibacteria; order Vicinamibacterales; family UBA2999; genus Gp6-AA40. The sequence goes on from DASTDQ010000744.1 coordinate 12,523, forward strand.
CGCGGCGTAGCCGTGTACGTCTCGGGCAAGATCGCCAAGCTCGCGCCTGATTCCATCCGTCTCGAAACACCATCGGCCATCGTCGGTGTTCGAGGAACCACGCTCGCCATCAACGTACGCGAATGACACGGGCGTGGGGGGGCGTGGTGCTCGTGGCGGTGACCGCATGCCTGAATGCAGCGTGCGGCCCGCAGCGGCCCCGGACCCCCCAACGCTCGGGGCAGGACCTGGTCGTCCTGCTCCCGAACGATGACGGAACCACTGGCAAAGTCGAAGTCTCCAACCCCTCGGGCCGCGTCACGCTGGACACGGCCCGCGCATCAACGCTCATCGCGGTCGGTCAGGCTCCAGGAGAGGTCACCGAGCTGACCGAGGCCGAGATTCAGCGCATCTTCGGGCCCGCGCTCGCCGCGCAGCCCCCGGCCCCGATTCAGTTCACGCTCTACTTCCAGTTCGACTCCGAAGAGCTGACCGACGACAGCCGGCAGATGCTCTCCGAGGTGCTGCAGGTCGTGAAGAAATACCCCGTTCCCCGCGTGACCGTCGTCGGCCACACCGACACCACCGGCTCGGCCGAATCGAATGTCGAGCTGGGATTGCGACGCGCCAACGCGGTCCGCGCGCTGCTCGTCGACGTCGGCGTCGAGGGCGCGGCGATCGACAGTACTTCCCATGGTGAGGCGGCGCTCCTGGTCCCCACCGCGGACGGGGTCTTCGAGCCCAAGAACCGGCGCGTCGACGTCACGGTTCGATGAGTCCCCGGCATCGGCGAATCCTCCTGCTGTGCGGCTTGCTGCCCACGCTGACCGCCGCGATCTTGTCCTTGTACCGTCCCGCGTCCTTCGCCGGCCTCGAGTACGCGGCCTACGACACGCTGGTGCGATGGGCCGACACGCGCCCGCCGAGCGGCCGCGTGCTCATCGTGGACGTGGACGAGCGCAGCCTTGCAAGCGTCGGTCAATGGCCGTGGCGGCGCGACGTCGTCGGCCGCCTGATCGACGGCCTGAGAAGCCGCGGCGCCGCCACGGTTGCACTCGACATCATGTTCCCGGAAGCGGATCGATTCGAAGGGTCGGGTCGGTCCCCCGATGCCGCGCTGGCGAAGACGCTGCATCAGGGACGCGTCATTCTCGGCTACGGTCTCCTCTTCGCGTCGACGGCGGGGGCGCCAAGCCCGTGCCTCCGGCACGCGCTCGGCCTTCCGATCGTCCGCGGGATCGGCGCGCCGACAGACGATCCGTTCTTTCGAGCCACGAGCGCGGTGTGCAACATACCGGTCCTGACCGACGCTTCCGATGCCTCAGGGTTCCTGAATGCCGCTCCGGACCCTGACGGCATCCTCCGCCGCGCGCCGCTGCTCATGCAGTACGCCGATCGAATCTACCCGGCACTATCGCTCGCGGCCGTGCGTGCCGTGACCGATGCCAACGACCTCCTGCTTCGTGTCGCCAACGTGAACACCTCCTCGCTCACGCTTGCCGGCCAGGCCGTGCCGCTCGACGGCAAGAGCAATCTGCTGCTGCGCTACCGCGGCCCGAAGGGAACGTTCCGCTACGTGTCGGCGGTTGACGTCCTGTATGGCAAGACGGACCCGGACGTGTTCAAGGACAAGATCGTGTTCGTCGGAACCACCGCGCTCGGCACCCGTGAGGTCGTCGCTACGCCGCTCGACACGTTGTTCGCAGGCGTCGAAGTGCAGGCGACGCTGGCCGACAACCTGCTTCAGCGCGACTTCATATACCGCCCCGAGCACGGCGTCACGCTCGAGACCCAGGCCGTCATCGGCCTCGGCGCCATCGTCGCCCTCGTCGTCGCGCGTTTCGGCCTCGTGTGGGGCGCGCTCGCGGCCGGGAGCTTCGTGGCCTCCATCTGGATCGGGGCAGACTCCCTGCTGGCGAGCGACGGCGCCTACTTCTCGCCCCTCTATCCGACGCTGGCGCTCACGACCGGCCTGGCTGCGATGACAGTCGCGGCCTTCGGCGTGGAGCGGCGTCGAGCCGAGCGGGCCGGGCGCGAAAAGGAGAGCTCGCGGCGGCTGATGGTGCAGACGCTGCTGTCGTTGACGGGCATCCGCGACTTCGAAACCGGGCGCCACTCCCTTCGAACGCAGAAGTACACGAAAGTGATTGCCGAGGAGCTCTCGAAGCATCCCGATTTCCGCGCCTACCTCACGCCGGAGCGCGTCGAGCTCCTGGCGAGCCTCGCGCCCCTCCACGACATCGGCAAGGTGGGCGTGCCGGACCGCGTCCTGAACAAGCCCGGACTGTTGACGCCCGACGAGCTCACTGAAATGCGCCGTCATCCCCGCTACGGACGCGACGTCATCGAGAACGCCGAGCGCCTGGCCGGCGTCCGCGACGACGTGGCGCTCGCGGTGGCGAAGGACATCGTGTACACGCATCACGAGTGGTGGGACGGATCGGGCTACCCCGAAGGGCTGCGGGGGACGGCCATCCCGATTCCCGGCCGTGTGATGGCCGTCGTGGACGTATACGACGCGATCAGAACCCGCAAGCTGTACCA
>DASTDQ010000745.1:0-2457 GCA_035710305.1 Vicinamibacterales bacterium
CCGGCTCACCCCCGCACTCAACCGCGGCGCGCGTGATCCACCGTACCGTCGGTTCCTGCGCTGAGAACGCCTGCGCAGGCGGAGCCTACACACGGCTGATGGCGAGGATCGTGAGATCGTCATCCGCTCCTGGGGCCCCGCGGAACCCGGCCAGGTCGCGCAAGCATGTATCGACGATGACCTTTGGCTGCCGGTTCGCTGCCGCCGCCAGTGCGGCCAGGCGCTCGATGCCGTATTCCACGCCGGCCGCATTCTGCGCCTCGAGCAGGCCATCGGTATATAGCAGCAACGTGTCGCCGCGTGCGAGCCGCACGATCCGCGATGAGAACTGCTCGCTGCAAAACATGCCGATCGGCAAGCCCGTTGCGTCGAACCGGATGATCTCGCCCGCGTGGACGAGTAACGGCGGCGGATGGCCCGCGTTGCAGATTTCGATCTCGCCTGACGAGGACGCGCGGCCACAGACAAGCGTGGCGTAGTGCGTCGGCAGCGTGCTTTCACAGAAGACGCGGCTCGCGCGTTCCATCAACTGGCTGAGCGGAAGGCCGATAGTGATGAGCGTTCGCAGCAGCGCGCTCAAGTGCGACATCAGCATCGCAGCCGCGACTCCCTTGCCGGCGACGTCGCCGATCAGGAAATACCCTTGGTCCGCATTGCTGGGGATGAGATCGCAGTAATCGCCGCTGACTGGGCCCGCAGGCTGATAGTGATAGGCGACTTCCCACCCATCGAGGCGGACGTCTGGGCCTGGCAGCAGTTCTCGCTGAATACGCGAAGCGAGATCGAGGTCTTGCTGGAGCGCGCGCTGCTCGACGGGCGTCAAGTGATCCAGGCAGAATTGCGTCAGCGGGTCTGTCAGCAGCCGGTCGGGCTCGATTGCCTCGTGGCACGTCGCGCAGACACCGAACGTGCCCGCGTTCATGCGTCCCAGCGCGGCGTCGACTTCGTGCAGAAGGCGCGTCACTTCGTCCGGTCGGCCAAGGGTGGCGGCCACGGTTTCCAGTTGCTGACGTCGGTCGAGCAACTGATCACGGAAGATCGGGAGTGTGGTCGCTTCCATGGCCAGACCTCTATGCGATATCGAGAGGAGCCTTTGGATGAGGCGGTCTCTTCGAAAGTTCTCTTCGCACCATTCGACGCGCGAGGGCCCGATCCGATCAGGCCGCCCAACGCCTTACGGAGTAGACCGACACGAGCCTTCGCCGCGAACAACGACCGCGATAGGCCCCTCCCGCTGCCACCATCTATCAGGCGCGCCGGAGGATAGCACGCACCCGTCTTCCCGTCCCGGCATTGACCCGCGAGCCGGCAATGGGCCGCCGGCCACGCGGGCTATTTTCAGCCACGCTCGCCCGCCAGATGGCGTCGTGACTCTCGTCACATCGTCGCGAGCTGAGCCACCGTGTAGGAACGGGGCGGCAGCCTGAACGCCATTCGCGTTCCCGCCGCCGGCGCCTCGAGGCGCTGGGGCGCGACGCGGCGCGGCTGCTCGAATGTGTTGAACGCTTTCAGATCGGCACCTGTCAGCGTCTCGCATGCCAGCACTTTCGTCGGCGTCACCTCTCCCCACTCCAGGACCACCTCGCGCTCCGCGTCCAGGTCGCGGTTCAGCATCAGCACGCTCGCCTGGCGGTTCTGCGCGTCGTGCGTCGCGACGAGATCGACGAAGGGCACCTGATCGTTTCTCGCGAAGTCCGCCTGGAGGCCCGCGGCGGTAATCGGATACGTCTCCGCCTCCACGCGCACGTCGAGCACGCGGCCCCGCGCGTAGCGCAGCGCCCAGGCGTACGGGAAGTAGATGCTCTGGCGCAGGACACCGGTCTCGTTGGTCACGAGCGGCGCGATGACGTTGACGAGCTGCGCCAGGCAGCCGACGCGGACGCGGTCCGAGTTCCTGAGCAGCGTGTTGACGAAGCCGCCGACGAGCAGCGCGTCCTCGAGGTTGTAGACCTCCTCGAGGAGCTTCGGAGCAAACGCGCGGCGGCCGTCAACGGCGTCGCCGCTTCGGGCGCGGTACCAGACGTTCCACTCGTCGAACGACAGCCAGAGGCGCTTGCTCGATCGCCGGAGCGCCTGGACGTAGTCGCACACCGCCGCGATCTCGCGGATCTGCCGATCCATGTCGAGGTTCATCGCCAGGTACCGCGCGGCGCTGTTGCGCGTCAGCGCCTGCGTGTTGCCGTAGTAGGCGTGCAGGGAGATGCCGTCCACCTGGTCGAAGCACTCCTCCAGCACCTCGCGATCCCAGGCGAGATACTGCGGCATGTTGGTGCCGCTCGATCCGCAGGCGATGAGCTGCACGCCGCGGTCGATGCCGCGCATCTGTCTCGCCACGTCGCGCGCCTTGCGCCCGTACTCGCGGGACTGCATCTGGCCGATCTGCCAGGGGCCGTCCATCTCGTTGCCCAGGCACCAGTAGCGCACCCCGTGCGGCTGCTCGTAACCGTGCGATCGCCG
>DASTDQ010000746.1:0-7564 GCA_035710305.1 Vicinamibacterales bacterium
GCCCCGGTAGCGTCCGAGTGTCACGATCTTCATGACGGCCCAGCCCACAGATTGGAAACCGTATTCGATGATGACCTCGATGATTCCCTGAATCATGTTGTAGCTCCATGGTCAGCCCAACGCCCGGCTTCAGCCGCGGCGGCTCAGAATCTCACCAGCCGCCGTCGGCTGCAAGCCGAGGTTAGACCGCGAGTCGTCGATGGCTGAGGTACCTAGCCGGGTTGAACTTACTGAAACCTCGTCGGATGTGCGTCAGTACACCCAAGGAACGATGCGCTTTGTCGTCCGCGCGTATTGTGCATAGGCTAGTCCGAACGTTTTCCGAAGGACGCCCTCCTCAACATGGATCCGATAGCCAATCGCGACTACGTAGGGCAGAACACTGCACGCCAGGGTCCACCAGTTCCCGAACGCGAGGCCGAGACCGAAGTAGGCAAGCAGGGAACCAGCATACGCAGGATGACGAAGTCGCGAATAGAGCCCGGTCCGAATGAGTGTGTGACCTTCTTGAATCTGGACACGACCCGTGAAGAGAACTCCCAAAGCATGAATCGCCGTCCAGCGAATGGTGATGCCGGCGAACATGAGTCCCAACCCGGACAATTGAAGAGGAGCGGCATCATTGATGCGCCCGACGCCCAGGAAGCCGACCAGCATGCCGACCAACCGAAAGCCGTGAGCCACATTCAGGACCAACAAGGATCCCTGGTCCCAATCGCGTGACGGAGTCACCCGATGTCGGCGAAAGCCGAGCTCAATGGCCGTCCAGGCACCCCAGACCACTGTGGCCGCGATTGGAGCAAGCTTGTGGGTTTCGGAAAGAGCCTCGAACCAGTTCATAGTGCTCTCGCGACGGTCTAACGTGCCGCTTCAGCCGCGGCGGCTCAAGATCGCACCGGCCGCCGTCGGCTGCAAGCGGAGTTAGGCGCCACCGTTCGAAAGCACACCGTACTGTACGAGAACACTCCGGGCTTCTTCAGGCGCCCGAACCATGTGCGCACACATCCCCAAAGCCTTTGCTGCCTCGATATTGCGGAGCCCGTCGTCCAGAAACAGCACTTCCTGCGGGTGCAGATTCATTCCGTCGACCGCGACCTGGAACGCCTCAGCCGACGGCTTCAAGTGCCCCATCTCGTATGAGAGGTACGTCTGCGAGAAGCGATCTGCGAGACCCATGGCACCGACGCGGTTCCAGTGCACTGCACTTGTGTTGCTGAGGGCCGAGACCCGATACGCTCCGGGAATCTCGTCCAATAGTTCGAGTGCGCCAGGCAGGAGCCCGGTCGGCCAACCACAGAAGTCCTGCAAGAACGCCTGGCCTGTGATCGGTAGCCTGAGATCCGCCACCACACCAGCGGCGAACGCCGTCGCGTCGATCTTGCCGGTCTCGTGCGCAACGACCGCCGGCGACGTCATCCACAGGGTGTGAAGGGCTTCGTGATCCTCTTCGACTCCCAGCAACCGCGCCAACGACGGCACACCATCCAGTGCCACAAGGACGCCACCGATATCGAAGAGGATGCCCTTGATCAGCCAGTCCATTGTTCCGAAAGTGCGCCTAACGGCCGGCTTCAGCCGCGACGGCTCATTGTCCCACCGTCGTCGGCTGCAAGCCGATGTTAGACGCCGCTAGCCCGTACTCACGAATAGCCAAACAACCCTTCCCGTTGCGGGCGCGTCAGGCTGCCACCGTGGCCACCCCTGCGCAGCAAACCAATCCTCGCAGGCGTGGGTTCGCGGCGCCGGAGGACGCCAACCACCATCATGCGAGTGACTGAAGAAGATGCCCCGCGGGGCAAGGCGGTTGGCAACTGCCTGTAACGCCGCCGGTCGGTCCTGCTGCGGGTACATCTGCAACGTTCGTCGTTCGATCACAACATCAAATGGTCCGGCACATACGCGGGCGTCGCTAAGGTCACCGGCCAGGAATTCAAGCCGCCCGTTCGGCAATAGTGACCGCTCGCCGAGCAGACGCCGCAGATGGTCCTCAGGGGGAGTGGCTCCTTTAACCGCCTCGGTGGCGAAAGGAGACAAATCCAAAGCTGTAACGTCGAACCCGGCCGCAGCGAGCGCCCGAGGTTCGAGCGAGAGACCGTTGCCAACACAGAGGACTGACTGAAATTGGCTGGTCCGCATGGCGTCCACTAGTTCACCGTCATCGCAGAACATGTCGACGAATCCGGCGACGCCGTGTGTGATCTGATCACGCCAGTATTTGTCCCACGCCTGTGGATCGTCCACCGTACCCGGAGGCACCAACCAGCTGAAGTCGTCCTCAGCGTTGGGGGCATGTCGCTGTTCCGGAACCGGCGTCTCCAACCCATCCTGACTGGATCCGCTCGTTGTACTGGGTGCGATACTGAGCCCGCCAGTCTCTCGCGGTCGAATTAGCCTCCGAAGAAACGCTCGCATCATTGACCAGTCTCGGTCAGGCGTCTAACGGCCAGCGTTCACCAGCGGCCGCTCATGGTCCCACCCGCGGCCGTCTGGTGCAACGCGTGTTAGACCGCAGTCGGCGGTTGTCACTCCGAGACGGCGAGAGCTTCAATCGTTTCGCGTAAAGAACCATACCGATCTGTCGGTGCCCGTTCAAGGCACTTCAAACAGACAGCCTCGAGCTTCTCGCTGACGGAAGGATTGATCTGACGCGGCGACACTGGAACGTACTCTGCAAGGTGCTCGTGCCATCTTCTTCGTGCCACTTTCGCGGGGATTGGCGGCTGCGTCGTCAGCATCGCATACAACAGTGCGCCGACTCGATATACACCGACGGCTTCATTCACACCGCCAAGCGGAGCAGCGTGCCCTTCAGGCGGCGCAAAGTCCGGCCGCGTCTCAACTATGGGAGCCGGATGCAGGAAGACCTTCAATGGTTCCGTCAGCAACACGTCCCCGGGCGTGAGGTTTGCCACTGTGGCGCCCGTCTCGCGTGCAAATTGCAGTGCCGTCGCGATTGCGATAGCGGATTCTCGCGCTTCGACGTCCCCCAGCGGTCCCATTCGAAGCCTCTGAGCGAGCGTGTCGACTTCCACGTACTCGAATGCAAAATACGAGTGCTCACCGACCTCACCGACGTCAAACATTTCAAGGACGTTCGGATGCGCGAGACCGGTCAACGCCGCTGCGTTACCAGGGAGCGCACGCTTTGGCCAGACCTGCAAAGCAGCCAGTTTGTCGAGACGGACAGAACGCGCCAAGTAGACGATGGCGCCGTTCCGGCCAAGGACTCGAATCGGCTCGTAACCTGGAATCGGTAGGTGTTCTGAGAACCATGTCGTCATGGCACCGTGTTAAGTCAGCGGTCTAACGTTGGCGATGACCCGCGCCGAGCGGGGCGCGCGAGCGCCCCGCTCGGCGTCGGCGTCCATCGCCGTGTTATGCCGCCGCTTCTGTGGGCAGAACCCACCCTGGAAACACGAGCACTCCTGGATGACACTTCAGGGCCACCGCGAGCGCTTTCGCCCGTTCCACCCCCAGCCGCACCCGGTCGTTCTCAATCGCCGAGATCGTGGGCTGCGAGATACCCGTGCGCTGCGACAGCTCATTCTGACTCAGGCCCTGGAGCTCTCGAACAATACGCACTGACTCGCCGACCGACACCGCCACGCGTTTCCGCGCCGGGCGATAGTTCTTCATCTATTGCCTCCGGTAGTCGTGAGGAGTGATTGACTCAACGTAGTAGGTCAGGCGTGCCGGCACCATTCGATAGATGATGCGCCACTGGTCGCCCAACCGGCACGACCGGTATCCCTTCCATTCCCCGGCCAAGGCCTCGTCGTGAAACCCCTTGATCAATCGGACACCTGGCGGTCCCGACAGTCGGGCGATGTCCTTCCACTTCTCGTACCGCTTCAGAACCTCACGGGGAGCCTTGACCAGCTGTCGATTCAGCCGCCGGTGCTCCAAGACGTCCCACACACCACGAGTGTGCCCATGTCATCTTTGGGATGTCAAGGTCGGCCTGAATCCAAGAGGCAGCTCGAATCCCACGATTACGGCCACACATCGTTGGCCCGGGCCCACAAGAAGATAAGCCAGGTACTGACGGCCCCTACCAAGCCGCACGACAGATATCCCAAGACGGGAGGAAGCCGATACACGAGAAAACCCAGTCCGTACGAAAGAAGGCAGCCAGCAACGAGACCCGGGAACGCGAGAAGAAGCCGTGGATACGTCCCCGGCGGAAAGAGGCCGAGCCCTACAACCGCAAAGACAATCGTCGCCGGTACGGCAGCGACAACGAGCGCCAAGCCAGGCATGCCAAGAGCCAGCGGACCTGCGTTCAATCGTCGTAACCACTGATGGTAGTTCGTCGGAGGCGGGAGTGTAACGCTGGCCGGCGCTTTCAGTTTTTCGAAGTCCCAACCGCAGTCGCACTTCTGGCTGTTCGCCGGGCTGAGCAAGCCGCAACGAGGACACTTTAGAGACACGACGTTTCCTGTCTGCCCAACGGATTGGCGCTTCACCCGCGGCGCCGCTCACGATTCTATCGAACCAACCAACGTTTAGGCGGCGCCGACGGGTGCAGCGCCTGTTAGACCGCTTTGCGCGAGGCGGCTCGATGCCTGCCTAGACTTGCTCTGAGTTCGCCTTCGAGTTCCACAGGTGTTCGCACCTTCCGGATTCGTTCCAGTGCTCGCTCAAGCGCCGTCACCAATCGGAGTCTCATTTCTGGTCGATCCTGCCAGAACGATTCGTCGACTTCCGTCACTTGTTTCAGAAGGTCCCCGGGATAGAAGTCGCCTGCCGCCAACGGATGTTTCTCGATGTGTTCAACTGCCATCGGAACCAGGACTCGAAGGCCAATACCCTGGCCGATAAGCAGACGAAGATCTTCAAGTCGAAGTCGCCGAAGCGGAGTGCGTGCAAGACGCCGAATCTCTGAGTTGAGGTACGACTCGCCGTCAGGCGACGCAGTGCCAGGCTCAAGCTCCTCGAGCGATCGATCGCGGAGGTCCGCCAATCGTGGTCTCGTATGCAAAATGTGATTTCGTTGCCGTTGGATTCAAGCGGTCTAACGGCTTGGTGTTCACCCGCGACCGCGCGGCGGCATGATTGTAACGCCGCGCGGGAACCCGCAGGCGCCGAGCGCGCCGGAGGGCGTCGGGTGCAACACCTGTTAGGCCGATGTGAGCCCGAACGGCGACTGCAAGCGACCGCGATGCAGTTCATCCAAGGTGACGCGAGCGGCAAATCCCTCGGGGCCAGGCAAGCGCGCGATGCTCTGAAGAACATCAGCGCCACGCTTCTCCCGACGGGCGGCCAATTCTGCCGCGACCCATGCGGCAACCTGAGAGCGGTCATCTCGGAGCAACGCTTCGATGCAATCCGAGCCGGCTGCGCCGAGCCCGAACAGCAACCTGAGGTTCTCGGCCATCTTGGTGTGGAGCGCAGCGTCCCCTGAATCGTCCCCAGCTCGAATGCGGCGCTCCTTCTCCAGCGCAGCGTGCCGAAAAGCGTCGAGAGCGGCCACAGCCTCAGCGGCAGCCCCTTCCGCGACCGGCGACCAGTCAACCTGGACACCTTCAGTCGCCAGGTCGATGACAAGGCGGCCCATGCGCCACGCTACGACGCGAGCGACGGCCGTTGCCTCTTCCAAACCGCTGAGGCGCACCCTGAATGGAGCGTTAACGGTGTTCAGATCGCCACCGGTTATCGAATCGTTCAGCGCATCGAGGTTGTGGCCGTGCCACGCGGGCGCTCCGAGCGCCTTGAGCACACCATTCCAAACATCCTCTGCGGACTGCCAGCCGCGAGCGTCCAGCTCCAGTTCCGTCATGTCCTGGTTGAAATTCGGCCTAACGTGTGGCATCAGCCGCGGTGTTCACGTGCTCGCGACGCCGTCGGCTGCATGCGAAGTTAGGCGGTCGTGGCCTCTGAAGCGCACCGCAACAACCAAGAGCCAAATCACCCCAACGGCGATCACGGCTGGCAGAACCGTAGCAGTCAGCATCTGCATCATCTCAACCTCGCCCTCCCGGAGTGGCACCCCCTGAAGACTGCGGCGAGCGATGACCGCCTGACCCGCCCATTGTCGAAAATCATCGCGGTGAATCATCGCCGCCAGTACTTCGGCGCCCAGAACGCCAATGCCGATCACCGCGCCGGCCAACCGTGTCCGGAGAATCAGGAGCCCAGCCACGACGTTCAGCCCACCGAATATCGTGATGGCCGCCAGGGCCATCCATTGTGGCGATGCGAGCCCCAGTAACGGTTCGACCGGCAGCCCCTGAGTCCACCGCACGAGATTCTTCGATCCCTCCAGCACAAGCAACGTGCCCGCCGTCGCCGTCCACCACCGTTCTCTTTCCAGAATGCGTGACTCCACCAGCGCCACTTGGCCGGTGTGAATACCTAACGCCCACTGCCCCGGCATCCCAAACTTCAACGCCCACGCCACCCCGCGGAGGACCGCAAAAACCGCGAGTGCGACGAGCCAGTGGTCCAACGTGGCTGTCGACCGGACGGCCCACGCGATAGGTTGATAAACGGCGGTGAAAACAAGGTAGTCGACGTACAGCGCAAGAAGTTGACGCTTCCGCGAAGGCGTGATCACGAGTTGTTCCTGTTCATGATTAACCGCCTAACGCATTGCCGCTCACCTGCGGCACGCGCGTCAGGATAGCACCGCGCGCGAGGGGCGTGAGCGCCGCCCGGTGCCGTCAGGTGCAGCGGCTGTTAGACGGCTCGTTTTGGCCAACCCGGACTCCACAGCAGCTTCCCGGCCTCATTGAGTCGGCACAACAGGATTGCCTCACCGTAGTAGTCCAACAGCAGTTCCCACCGCTGCAGCCGCCCGGCAAGAGCTGACGTCCAATCCTCACGGTTGAGGAGTTCGTCGAGCTTGGCCCTTCCGAGCGAGAACTCGCTCTCCGCTCTGGCTTCGTCAACAACCTCAGGGTGAGTGACGAACAGCCTGCATTCAAGCTGAGGACCCAAGAAGTGTAGACCCAAGCCACGGTAGACGACGTACTTACCCTCTCTCAACAACTCAAGTGCGACATCAGCACGCCTACCCGTGGGATCGTCGAATCGCATCAGGTCAGTGTCCGTCTAACGATCTGCCGCTCAGCCGCGACGGCGAACTCAATGCTCACTCTACTCTGACCTGCTCGCCGCTCTCGGCTGCAGCCGCCTGTTAGCCGGCGATTGGCGTTGGGGAAGCCGCACTGTCCCGCGCGCTCACTCGTCCTTCAGCGTCTTGAGTTCGTCCATAAGGGAATGGTCGTTCTCCCGAACATAGTCCGACCAGCTCGGTGATTCCGAAAAGGCGCGCTTCGCCTCGCCCAGTCCAAGGTTCTCGACTTCCACGATGGCCAGGATGCAGAGCATGGGCGATGAACCTGCCCGCCTCAACTCGGAAAGCGCCTCATCACGCGACCGGCCTCGCGCGAGCAACACACGATAGTGATCGGTTGGATTCATGCCGTGTCCGGCTAACGGAAAGGGTTTCATCCGCACTGCCACGGCGATCGACGTGAGCCCCGACGCGGGCTCAGTGCGGATAAACCCGGTTGGACTGAGCCGCGTGGCGATGCTGCCGCAAGTCTATGGGGATTGTAAG
>DASTDQ010000747.1:0-2177 GCA_035710305.1 Vicinamibacterales bacterium
AGGCCGAGGTGCGGGGCGTGGGGAAACGGAAACGCCGCGCCCAGAGCCCCTCGCGCCGCGACGGCCCCGGCGAGGCCGACGAGAGTGCCGACGACGGCCAGCAGCAGCCCGTGCCGCAGCACCATCCGCAGCACAGACGACGGGTGCGCGCCAACGGCCATGCGGATCCCGATCTCCCGGGTCCTCCGGCTCACGGCGTAGGCCACCAGGCCGTACAGACCGACGACCGTCATCACGAGTCCCATGGACCCCATGCCCGCCACGATCACGACGAGCAGCGTTGCGAGGCCCACGGCGTTCCCGGAGTAGAGATCCTCCATCGTGCGCACATCGAAGACCGGCATGTTCGGATCGATCGCAAGGACCGCCTTTCGCAGGGGCGCCGCCAGCGCGGCCGGATCTGCTTGCGATGCGACGAGGATCGTGGCCGACGTCGCCGGATACTGCCGGCGGGGGAAGTAGATGAAGTCGGTCGGCGCCTCGGAAATGGCCCTGTACTTATGCGCGGCAGCCACGCCGACGATCTCCACCCACTGCTCGCCGGCGCCCGCCAGTCGAATGCGTCGTCCGATGGCGCTCCGCCCAGGCCAGTAGCGCGCTGCGAACGTCTCGTTGACGACGGCAACACGCGGAGCCCGATCGACGTCGGCCGCGCGGAACCCGCGGCCCGAAAGGATGCCGATGTCGAGCGTGTCGAAGTACTGTTCGTCGATGCGCGCCGAGCGCACGCGGACCGAGTCCGTGCCCGCGGGGAACTGGAAGCCTTCTGGCGCGACCGCGGTGTTCTCGATGCTGATGGCATCCATCGGAACCGACGTTGTCATCGCCACGGATTGCACACCGGGCAGGGCGCGCGCCGCGTCCTCGAGAAGGCGGTAGAACTGTTCGGCCCGCGCCGCGTCGTAGCCGGCCAGCTCCGGCTGAAAGGCCATCATGAGGATCCGATCTGTCCTGAACCCTGGGCCGAGTCCGAGCTCCGCCTGGAATCCGCGGTAGAGAAACACGGAGACAGTGAGCAGCACGAGCGAGAGCGCGACCTGCGCGCCGACGAGGACGTTGCGCCCGACCAGCCGCGAACGCGGATACTCCGCTGTCTGATTCTTCAGCGTGCTGACGATGTCCACCCGCGTCGACTGCCACGCCGGACCCAGGCTCGACGCCAGCGCGCTCAGCGCCGCGACGGCCATGCCTACGAAGAGCACGCGCTGGTCGAGCGCAAAGGTGAACTTCAAGGGGACGTCGGTCGGGACGTTGATCTGCTTGAACACGGCGATCACGCCGTAGCCCACGAGGAGCCCCGCGGCTCCTCCGAGGATTGCGACGAGCAGACTTTCGACAACGAGCTGGCGGACGAGGCGCGGCCGGCCGGCGCCTATCGCCAGGCGGAGCGCCATCTCTCTTGCGCGGGCGGGCGCGCGGCTGCTGAGCAGTCCCGCCACGTTGGCGCATGCGACGAGCAGCACTGCCACGGCGAGCGTAATCAGCATCGCTGCCCCGACGGCGAGCTGTGGACGTGCGTCGACGCGGGCGTCGAACTCCGTTCGCGCCGTCAGGCCCGTGCTCCCGTTGGTGCCCGGATGGGTTCGCTGCAGCACGGCGCCGATGAGCGAGACTTCTTCGTTGGCCTGGGCCACGGAGACGCCCTCGTGCAGGCGTCCCTTGACGATGAAATTGCGGAGCCCCCGCGCGGTCAGCGCGTCGGCCGGGATGCCTTGGAGCCGGGGGAGCATCGCAATCGGGAGGTAGTAACCGGGCAGGACCCACTGGTCCGGGCCGCTGAAGCCCGGCGGCATGACGCCGATGACGGTCATCTCGGCCCCGCCGATTCTGATGGTGCGCCCGAGAACCCCCGGGTCGCCCGCAAACTCGTTCTGCCACGCGTCGTGATCGAGTACGACGACGGGGTTCTGTCCGCCGACGCGGTCTTCCTCGGCGCCGAACGCTCGACCGAGAGCCGGCTGTACCCCGAGCGCGTCGAACAGGTTGCCGCTCACGGCCATGCCGAATGTCCGCCGCGCCGGTTCATCCCGTCGATCCGCGACGCTGGCGACGATGAGCTGATAGGCAACGAGGCTCGCGAAGCTTCTCGACTGGTCGCGGATGTCCACGTAATCGGGGTAGGACAGCGCCCCGGAGGTCGGCGGCGCGAAGCCCGAGCGCGGTACCACGGCCGAGAC
>DASTDQ010000748.1:0-2737 GCA_035710305.1 Vicinamibacterales bacterium
GCCTCAGCGCGTTGTTTTGAGGGTGTGACTCTCATCCATCAGACACGAGTTCGCCGGCTAGCCGCGTCTAGGCCGGCGCCGTTCGGGAGGCGCGACTGTCGGCGTCGTGACACGCGTGAGGGGGTAAACCGGGCCCGAAACGTGACCGCCGCGCAGCTCACGGAGCTGCGCCGGTCGCTGAACACCGTGTGGAGGGCTCGGTTTTCCACGACGTCCGACCGGAGCGCCGGGTCGAACGGCGCCAGCCCAGACGCGGCTAGCCGGCGAACTCGTGTCTGATGGATGAGAGTCACACCCTCAAAACAACGCGCTGAGGCCTGCGCCTGGAACGCAGGGACGGAATACGCAGGGCCGACTCGCCTCGCACGTGTTCCGGCAGATCAGGCTCGACACAGGTGATCCCTGGTGATCCCAAGAACCAGGCGCGTAGGCATCGCTTTGGGTCCTTATCCTTCGAAGTTATTCTGAATCGATCCTCGGCACACCGGGGACGGGAAGCCACACCCCACGTTGTACCCCGGCATACCGGAGCTCAGTCGTGTTTGGATGGCGAATTCCTGTGGAGGTCAGGCCGACTCCAGTCGCCTGACCGCGCGAGAAGGCTGGGGGGTTCCGCGAGGTTGAGCGTGTGCGAGAGCACGCGCGACCCGAGCGTCACGCGGCCGGCGACGCCCTCGCAGCGCTGGGGTCCCCAACGCGCACGCCTGCGCGTTGGGGTGGAGAGCGGTCCGGCCACCGGCCCGCCTTCGCGCAACGCGCTTCGGCGAGGTCTCGCCGTAGCCTTGGCGGAGGCGGAAACCGGGATTCGCCGTCTCAAACACGACTGAGCTCCGGTGTGGATCAGGCGGCAGCGGCAGCCGACGGCCGGGCAGAGCAACAACGAATCACCCTCCACCAACAAGCTTGTGTTACGCTCATCGACGTAACCGTTACGCCACTTCACGTACTGCCGTGCAGAACCCGTTCGTCTACGGCGAGATCGTGCCCGGCGAGGCCTTCGTCGACCGGGAGGTCGAGCTCGACCGCCTGATCGGCGACCTGGCCGCCGGCCAGAAGGTCTTCCTGATCTCTCCGCGCCGGTACGGCAAGTCATCCCTCATCCGGCAGGCGCTGGCCGCGCTGGTCCGCCGCGGCGCCGCCACGGTCGACGTGACCGTCAGCAGCTACAGCTCGTACCTCTCGTTTCTCGAAGGCTACGCGCGGGCGCTCGCCGCGGTGGAGACGAAATGGGAGCGCGCCCGCGGCTGGCTGGCGAAAGCCATCTCGTCCACGCGCCCCGAGGTCCGCTACGACGCCGAGGGGCCGGGGCCCGGCCGCGTCTCGGTGGCCTTCCCGCTCGTGCAGAGCGCGCGGGACGTGAACCGTCTTGCTACCGAGGTCTTCTCGCTGCCCGGACGCCTGGCGACGGAGCAGAAACGCCTCGTCGTCGTCGCGCTCGACGAGTTTCAGGCCATCGAGGGCTTCGACGGAGGAACCGTCGAGCACGCGCTGAGGGCCGCAGCCGAGCGCCAGCGCCGGGTCGGATACGTGTTCGCCGGCTCGGAGCCGAGCCTGATGGACAAGATGATCGGTCCGCGCCGCCCCTTCTACAAGGCGGGTCCGGTGATGCGCCTGCAGAAGATCCCCGCCGACGTCTTTGCGGGGGCCATCGAGGCGAGGTTCGGACGAAGCGGCATTCGCGCCGAGGCCGGCCTCGGCGCCGCCATCGTCGATCTCGCGGGCAATCTTCCGTACGACGTGCAGCGCCTGGCTCACGAAACGTGGGACGACGTCCGCGCGGCGGGGGCGCGCAAGGCCACGCTCGAGGCGCTGCACGCGACGCTGGCGCGGCTGCTTGACGAACAGGACACGATGTTCGAAGCCGTCTGGCAGCGTCTGACGCTCGCTCAACGGGGTGTGCTTCGCGCCGTGGTGCTGCACGTCGGCCAGGGCCTGCTCTCGACCGACGTCCGGACCCGCTACCGGCTCGGCGGACCGTCGAGCATCCAGACCTCGCTTGCCGCGCTCGTCAAGCAGGACCTCGTGCTCCGCGAGGGCGGCCAGTACGTCGTGGTGGACTCGCTGCTCCGCGAATGGATCGCCAGGCGAACGTTTTGACCCGTCTGCTCTCGCGTCTCGGCCTGGGCCGGCCGGAGCTGCGCGCGTGGGCGCTGTACGACTGCGCGAACTCCGCCTTCTGGACGACCATCATTACTTCGGTCTTTCCTCCGTTTTTCAGCGACCATGCGACCGCAGGCGCCCCCGATGCGACGGCGCGATTCGCGTGGACGACCACCATTGCCGTCACCATCGTCGCGCTCATCGCGCCGGTGCTCGGGGCGATGGCCGACTACCGGGCGATCAAGAAGCGGATGCTCGCCGCGTGCGTCGCGATCGGTGTGGTCGCCACGGCCCTCATGTCCACCATCGCACGCGGCGACTGGATCTACGCGGCAGTGCTGTTCGTCGTGGGCAACATCGCCGTGGCGACGAGCCTGGTCTTCTACGATTCGCTGCTGCCCCACATCGCTGCCCCCGATGAACTGGACCGCGTCTCGACGTCCGGCTACGCCATCGGCTTCCTGGGCGGAGGGTTGCTGCTGTTGGCCAACCTCGCCTGGATCCTGAGCCCCGCGACGTTCGGCCTGCCGAACACCCTCGCCGCGATCAAGCTGTCCTTCGTCAGCGTGGCCATCTGGTGGCTCGCCTTCACGATCCCGCTGCTCCGCCGCGTGAGAGAGCCGAAGGTTGTGCTCGA
>DASTDQ010000749.1:0-2591 GCA_035710305.1 Vicinamibacterales bacterium
CGGTCACCGCGGCGATGGCAGGCGTGCGAATCTCTTCGGGCGCCACGACGCTCTGTGCGATGTCGTCGCCCGTCCCGATGTCGTGCATCAGCAGATCGGAGAAGAGCCGGACGGGGACGTGATGAAAGAGGGGATTGCCGCTCGGCCCGGTCTGGAGCGCCGGCGTATGGAACGTCGCGCAGCCGATCGCCGCGAACATCTGTTCGCCGGCGCGCGCGGCCTCGTCGATTGGGCCGCGCCTGCTAACGCAGTTCCAACACACGCGCCACGTGCCGGCTGATCTCCTGGCCGATTCGGCGACCGTCGGAGAGATCCTCGTACGGTCGTACCCACACGTGCGCGCCGTCAGACACGCGAATCAACTCCGCGAGCAGCCGCGGACGACCGTTCGAGCTCAGGTCGCGGCCGTTGAGGATGTAGTCGACACCGTAATCGGCAGAAAGACGTTGCAAACCTGCATCGGACCCCGCGTAGGCAGACGTCGTGGTCGGCCCAACGATCCCAAGGGAGTCGCCGGCGATGGCGGACAGATCCTGGAGGACCCATTCGGCGATGGGCGCTTGGAGCGGCATGATCGCAAGACGAACGCGAGGCGATCCCGCCCCTGGGCGAACGTAGTACGACGAGAGCGCGATCGCGGCGACGATGGCGATCGTGAGCGCGACGTGCATCCATGGCCTGACGCCAGGGCGCGCGGCGGCAGCAACCACCGCATCGTCGACACGAGTCACGTCCGGCACCAATCGATAGCCGCGGCGCGGCACGTTCTCGATGTAGCGGGGCTCCGCGGCCGAATCGCCCAGGGCGAGGCGGAGCTGCCGGACACAGAAATGCAGGCTCGTATCGAAGTCGACGTGGGTGTCAGGCCAGAGCCGCCGGCGAATCTCGTCGTGCGTCACGATCGCACCACCGCGAGCGGCGAGCACATGAAGCAGCCTGGCCGGCTGCGGCGGCAGACGCTGCCCTTCACCGCCGCCCTGCCGGCGCAGTGTGCCACTTCCGGCATCGAACTCGAACTCACCGAACCGGTATCGATCCACCAACCGCCGTCCTCTCGCGCTCGCGAACGAGTATGCCTCCCGTTGCCATGGGAAGGATAGCCAAGTGGCCGTTCTCAGACGGATCTCAGTGTTTGCTCAGGGTTCCAAAGCGTCAGCTCCGTTGACTCCCGCCGCGTTGCCGGCGAATCTGCGCTCGGCCTTTTCCAGGAGTGCAACGTCATGCTCATGCTCACTTCGCGTCGTTACGTCATCCGTGCCCTCACCGGCGCCTTCGCGGCACTCGCCGCCGAACGTCCGGCGTTTTCGCAACAGCTTTCGGCGACTCTGCCCCGGCCGAGCCCCCTTCCGCCCGACCAGGTGCGGCAGTTCGTTCAAGTGGCGCACAGCGACCTCGACGCCACGCGAAAGATGCTCGACTCCGAGCACCGTCTGCTTCGTGCGACCTGGGACTGGGGTGGCGGGGACTTCGAGACCGCGCTTGGCGGTGCTGCCCATATGGGACGCCGGGACATCGCTACTCTGCTCGTCGACAAGGGGGCACCACTTGATCTGTTCGCGGCGGCGATGCTCGGAGAGATCGCGATCGTGCGTGCGGCGCTCGAGACGCGACCGGCGCTCGCCCGCGTGCCAGGTCCGCACGGCATTCCGCTGCTCGCGCATGCCAAAGCGGGTGGTCCGCCGGCGATGGCTGTACTCGAATACGTCAGTACTGTGCTGGCGCGGGTCGAAGAGAAGCTGCACAAGTAACACTCACGCAGCGTGCTGAAAAGCGCGTCACGATGCCACGAAGGGCACGGAGGATTTGGGCCACAACCAATGCGATTACACAGAGCGATGCTCTTCGTGAAAGATCTCGAACGCATGACGGCGTTCTATCGCGACGTGCTCGGACTCGAGCCGGTCGAGGAGACCCGCCTCGATAACTGGCTCGAGTTCAAGGGCGAGGGCGTCCGATTCGCCCTGCACGCGATACCCACTACGATCGCGGCAGGCATCTCGATCGAGACGCCGCCGCGCGTGCGGGAGAGTGGTGGCACCAAGTTCACTTTTGCCGTGCGCGATGTCGACGCGACTCTTCGGACCATCGAAGCCATGGGCCTGCCGTTGCTCGAGCGGCCATGGGGCGGCATCGAGGCCGTGGATCCCGAAGGAAATGTGTTCGCCCTCGAGCGGGCCGCCTGAAGGTGGCCCTCCGCGGCGTCAGTTCGGGTTCGAGGGTGGCGACGTGCTCGATCTCAGCGACATCAGAGGCCCTTCCTGCGTCCTATCGTCCAAGGTAGACGAACGCACGCTCTTTCAGCGTTATCAGGAGGCGCTCGTGCCGAGTGTGGGCCGTGGCGTCGACGAGGGGAACCGGGAAGGAACGGCGCGATGTCGCCGACGCGCACTCACTCGTGGCGCAGTGCCACGAGCGGATCCATGCGGGCGGCCCGGCGCGCTGGCACGAACGCAGCGGCGACGCCGACGAGGGCGGTCACCGCGGCGATGGCCAGCAGCGCCAGCGGATCGATGCTCGGGCGATACACCGTCATGTTGCCGATCCCGATGTCCGCTGATCCCGAGCTCGCGCGCAATGTGAGCATCAGCAGC
>DASTDQ010000750.1:0-14298 GCA_035710305.1 Vicinamibacterales bacterium
ACGGAACGCCCCAAGTCCGGATCCTTTCAGGTCGTCACCCGGTAACGCTACCGGCTGCCAGCCAGCGGCTGTATATTGCCTCCATGTCCAGGCGCCTCCGTGGCTCGCCGGCGTGGATCGTCCTGGCCGCTGTTGCAGCGGCGGCCGGTCGCCTTCTTGGGCAGCAGCAGGAGCCGCTGCCGCAGGCACTCGACCAGATGATTGCGGCCGAACGCGCGTTTGCCGCGAAGGCGCGCGAGGTCGGCTGGAAGGAGGCGTTTCTCGAGTTCTTCGCCGATGACGCCATCGGCTTCGACAAGGGGCAGGCCGGCCTCGCGCGACAGCAGATCGCGGCGAATCCCGATCCGCCCAAGGATCAACAGCTCCTCTGGGAGCCGCGCTTGGGCGACATCGCCGCCAGCGGTGAGCTCGGCTATCTGACGGGCCCGGTTCAGAACATCCTTCCATCGCGCGACGGCGGCCGCCCGCGCCACTCCAACTACGCGAGCGTCTGGAAGCGTCAAAAAGATGGATCGTTCAAGGTGGTTGTGGACGTCGGGATCCCGACGCCATCGGCGCCGCCGTTCGCTGCGGGCTTCACGCGCGCGCCGTACGCCAGCAGGTTCACCGGCGACTACGACGACACGACTCCCCCGCTCGCAACCGCCGACGGCCTTGTGAACGCAGGCGTCCGGGCAAACCAGGTCAAGGGCTACCGGCAGCACCTCGCTCCTTACGCGAGGTTTCATCGCCCGAATCAGCTGCCTGTCGTGGGCGATCGGCAGGTGCTGCAGTGGCTGGCCTCCCAGCCCGCGTTCTCGACCGCCGACTCCCGCTACTCGGAAGCGGCGCGGTCCGGCGACCTCGGGTACACGTGGGGCACCTATACGACCGCGGCGCGGGGAGCCAAACCACGGCTCGGCTTCTACGTACGGGTCTGGGTCAGGGAGCGGAACGGCCAGTGGAAGCTCGCCATGGACGTCCTGCAGCCGCAATGAGAGTTGCGGCGAATGGGGCGAGTGGGGCGAGTAGAGTAAAATGATCGCTTTGTAGCCCGAGACCTACTCACCACAGAGAGGACGCTGAAACGTGGCCAAGCGCACGAAGTCCGCCTTGAAGGCAAATCGACAGATGATCAAACGCCGCGAGCACAACCGCGCGATGCGGTCCAAGCTGCGCACGGCGCTCAAGGCGATCAGGGCGTCGCTCGACGCCAAGGATGTGACGGGAGCGAAGGCCGCGCTCAACAAGACCGTCTCGCTGGTGGACAAGATGGCGGGCCGGGGCATCATTCACCGCAACACCGCGGGCCGCTACAAGTCCCGCCTCTCGGCGCGGTTCGCAAAAGCCGTCTGACGAGCCGGCGGCGCGCACAGCTCGACGACAAGCCGCTCGAGAAGAACCCGTTCGTCGCCTGCCGACGACTTGATGGCAAGGTCGGTACGGAACACCGCCTCGATCGACGTCTTCACCTGCGGCGCCGGCTGCTTCTCCGCGGCGACCCTGAGCTGCCCAAGCACCATGAAGGGTGGCGACCCGGCCTCGAGCGACAGCCCCAGCTCTTTCAACGCGTCGCGGACGTCGTTCCGCCAGATCGCCTTGGCGATCCCGAAGTCGGCCTGTGATTCCGGGCCCGGAGCCACGGCCAGGCGCACGTCGTCGCGCGTGACGGCTCTGCCCATCGCAAACAGCGCGACGCGCTCCAGCCCCGCGCGCAGGCGAACGAGATCGGGGCCGGTCCGCTCCACCAGCGCGCGCGCGGCGGCGGGATCGAGCGCCACGTTGTCTCGCGCTGCTCTCGCCCTGACCCAGCGTTCGGCATCAGCCTCGTTCTCGATGCTGCCGCAGTCGACGATCTGAGCCTGCTTCAGGAGTTGCTTGACGACGCGCCTGCGCATGTCGAGCAGGCCGCAGACGAAGACGACCGACGCGTGATCCGGGGGCGACTCGAGAAACGCTTCCAGTCGTTCCTGCTCTTCCTCGACCGCCTGGCTGCTGCGCTTCGGGGCGAGCAGCTTTTCGGCCTCCAGGACGATGACCACCCGCCGCGTGGCCAGCATCGGCAGGGTGCAGGCCGCGTCGGCGAGGTCCTTCACGGTCGTGTCGCCGCCGTACATGCGCTCGACGTTGAAAGCCCGCAGCCCTTCGTCCACCATGTCGCCGAACTCCGCCGCGATCGCGGACTTCTCGGCGTCATCCGCGCCGATGAGGGCATAGAGCGGCCGCGTCTGGCCGGACGCAATCTGTTTGCGAAGCTCTGAAAGACTCAGTCTGGGCATTCCGCTCAGAAGGCTTCGAGAATGGACGTCACGACGGACCGCGCGGCGTCGCCGCCCAGGCGATCGAGCAGGCTTCGTTCCTGGTCGAAGAAGGCCGGGCCGGCCGTCACGCTGCTGGCGCGCGCCCCGAGCTCGTACTCCTCGCGGAAGATCAGCGCGTCGTTCGACCAGAGGACCTGGCTGGTCTTCGAATCCGTGAACGACACCTTCACCGTCAGCGTGAACAGGTACCTCGACGCGAGCTGCGTCTGGCTGTCGAGTCCGATCGGCTGAAGCGTAATGCCGAGGACTTCGCCCGTCAGCACGGCATCCGATCCCGCCGTCTCGTTGGTGACCTCGTACTTGCCTCGGCCGATGAACTCGTCGCGGACCTTCCGGGTGAGCACCTGACCGACATCCGGCACGTTGCTGCGGTTCTCGAACGTCGGGATCCCCACTCTCTTGATGTAGTCCGGGAGGAACGAGCCTCGACCCGCGAGCGCGTACCCGCAGCCGACACTCATGGACACGAGGATCGCGATGACCGTGAACCCGCCGAATCTTGTGAACACTCGGAACCTACTGAACCACCACAGACACCAGCCTGCCCTTCGCCACAACGACCTTCCGAACGGTCTTCCCGTGAGTATGCGCCATCACGGGCGGATCGGCGAGGGCCAGCCTCTCGAGCTCGGCCTCGGTAGTGTCGGCGGGAACGGTCAGGCGGCTGCGAACCTTGCCGTTCACCTGCACGGGAATCACGATCTGCTCGGCCTTTGCGACCGCGGCGTCGAACGCCGGCCACCGTGCCGCCGACAGGCCTCCCCGATGCCCAAGACGCTCCCACAGCTCCTCGCCGGTGTGAGGAGCAAACGGCGCGAGCATCCGAACCAGGGCATCGAGCGCCTCGGCGACGACGGTCACGACCTCGGCGCGCTCTTGCGTGGCGCTCGCCGCTCCGGCTGTCGCGTGCCGAGCCGGGCTTCCCGTCGCCGTCTCCTCGCTGAACGAGTACAGCTCGTTGACCAGCTCCATGAGCGCGGACACCGCCGTATTGAGCTGCTGGCGCTGCTCGATGTCCATCGTCACGCGGCGCACGGTGTCGTGTGTTTTGCGGCGCAGCGCCTTCCCGGCTGCGTCGAGAGGCGCGTCGTCGCGTTGCGTGCTCCGATCCGCCAGCGGCCCGGCCCAGTGATCGACTAGCCGCCAGACTCTCGACAGGAACCGGAAGCTGCCTTCGAGCCCGGCATCGCTCCACTCGACCTCCTTCTCGGGAGGCGCCACGAACATCACGTACAGCCTGAGGGCGTCGGCGCCGTATTTCTGGAGCATCGTGTCGGGATCGACGACGTTGCCCTTCGACTTCGACATGACCGCGCCGTCCTTCAGCACCATGCCCTGCGTGAGCAGTTGGGTGAACGGTTCGGAGTGATCCACGAGGCCGATGTCCCGGAACACGCGCGCGAAGAACCGCGAGTAGATCAAGTGAAGGATGGCGTGCTCGACGCCGCCCACGTAGAAATCGACTGGCAGCCAGTACTTCAGCGCCGCCGGATCGGCCGGCTTCGCATCGTTGCGGGGATCGGCAAACCGGTAGAAGTACCACGACGAGTCGACGAAGGTGTCCATCGTGTCCGTCTCGCGGCGCGCCGGGCCGCCGCACCGGGGGCACGTGACGTTGACGAACTCAGGCACCTGGGCCAGCGGCGAGTCGCCCCGGCCGGTGAACTGGGCGAGCGGCGGCAACCGTACGGGAAGCTGGTCGTCGGGAACGGCAACGATGCCGTCCCTGTCGCAGTAGATCATCGGGATGGGCGTGCCCCAGTACCGCTGGCGCGAGATGCCCCAGTCCTTGAGCCGGAATTGAACCGTCCCCTCGCCGATACCGCGGCCCAGCGCCCACTCCGTCATCCGCTTCTGCGCGTCCTCGGAGCCCAGCCCGCTGAACTCCCCCGAGTCCACGAGCGTGCCGTAGGCCGGTGCGGCCTCTGTCATCGAGTCCGACGCCGCGCTTCGGCCGTCAGGCGTCACGACGACGCGAATGGGCAGGTTGAACTTGCGGGCGAACTCGAAGTCGCGCTGATCGTGCGCGGGAACCGCCATCACCGCGCCGGTGCCGTACTCACCGAGCACGAAGTTCGCGACCCAGATGGGCACTGCCTGGCCGGTGAACGGGTTCGTCGCTCGAAACCCGGTGTCGAACCCCTGCTTCTCGATGTCCCCGCTCATGCGCGCGGCGCGATCCTGCATCCTGAAGGCATGGGCCTGGCGCTTGAACCCGGCTGGATCCTTCGACCGCTCGGCAAACTGCGCCACCAGCGGGTGTTCCGGCCCGAGCAGCACGAAAGTGGCGCCGAAGATCGTGTCGATGCGCGTCGTGAACACCTCGATGTGGCCGGCGCTCGGGACCCCGGATTCGGGATCGAGCGGAAACTTCACATAGGCGCCCTCCGACCGCCCGATCCAGTTCTGCTGCATGGTCAGAACCTTCTCGGGCCATCTGGTGAGATGCTTCGTCGCGTCCAGTAATTCGTCGGCGTACGCCGTGATCTTGAAGAACCACTGCTCGAGGTCGCGTGTCTCGACAGGAGTGCCGCACCGCCAGCAGCCGCCGTCCACGACCTGCTCGTTGGCAAGCACCGTCTTGTCCACGGGGCACCAGTTCACCGACGACTTCTTCCGGAACGCGAGGCCTCGCTCGAACATCCGGATGAACAGCCACTGGTTCCACTTGTAGTACTCGGCGTCGCACGTGGCCAGCTCGCGTTCCCAGGCATAGCTGATGCCCAGGCGCTGAAGCTGCCCCTTCATGTGCGCGATGTTGTCTCGCGTGGAGACCTCGGGGTGGATGCCGCTTTTGATGGCGGCGTTCTCGGCGGGCAGGCCGAAGGCGTCCCAGCCGAACGGATGCAAGACGTTGTAGCCGCGCATCCACTTGGTCCGCGCCACCACGTCGCCGATGATGTAGTTGCGCAGGTGCCCGACGTGCGCGTGCCCCGACGGATAGGCAAACATCTCCAGGCAGTAGAACTTCGGGCGCGACGGGTCGGCGCTCACCTCGAACGCGCGCGATTCCGCCCACCGCAGTTGCCACTTCCGATCGAGATCCTGCGGATGGTAGTCGGGCATGAAATGGGATCGGGAGTCATTTATTGAAAGACGCTTTCATAAATGACTCCCGACCCCATTATAGCTTCCAGTATTTCGAGAGATGCGGCGTGACCGCCGCAATCGCCGCCTCGCCGCGCGAGCGCGAGCCGTCGGGCCGAACGTCTCCGGCGCTCTCACCCAGGAGCGCACGAAGAGACGTTCGAAGGCTCGCGGCCAGCCCCGCGAGGTCGTAACCGCCTTCAGTGATCGCGACGAGACGACCTTTGCAGCATTCGTCGGCGACGCCGGCGATCGCCTGCATCAGGCGGCCGAAGTAGGGCGCGGTCAGCCGCATCCCGGCCAGCGGATCGTCCATGTGCGCATCGTAGCCAGCCGACACGAGCACCAGTTCTGGCCGGAACTGCGCGACGACGGGCAGAGCGAGCTTCGAGTACGCGAGCTCGTAGTCCGCATCGGTGGCGCCCGCCGCAAGCGGAAGGTTCACCGTGAAACCAGTCCCGGCACCCCGGCCGATGTCCTGAGCCGCGCCGGTGCCGGGATAGTACGGATACTGGTGCGAGGAGACGAAGAGGACCGTGGGATCGTCGTAGAAGCTCCACTGCGTGCCGTTGCCGTGGTGCACGTCGAAATCCACGATGGCGACGCGCGAGAGTCCGCGGGCACGGGCGTGTGCCGCGGCGATCGCGATGCTGTTGAAGAAGCAGAAGCCCATCGCCCGGTTGCGTTCGGCGTGATGCCCCGGCGGACGAACGAGCGCGAAGGCGCGAGCCCCGTCGCCAGCCTCGAGCACATGTTCCACGGCGCCCACGGCTGCGCCGGCAGCGAGACAGGCGGCCTCCCACGTATGAGGCGACGTGAACGTGTCCGGATCGAGCGCCGTGGCCCGGCCCGCTGTCTCGCGGATCAGTGTGATGTAGTCTCGTTCGTGAATCCTCGCAATCTCGTCATCGGTTGCCGGCCGGGGCGTCTCGACGGCCACGCCGCGCTGCC
Source organism: Vicinamibacterales bacterium (assembly GCA_035710305.1). GTDB lineage: Bacteria > Acidobacteriota > Vicinamibacteria > Vicinamibacterales > UBA2999 > Gp6-AA40. The sequence goes on from DASTDQ010000750.1 coordinate 6,339, forward strand.
GGAACTCGGCGGCCACGACCTGCATCACCTCGAAGCGTTCGACACGCTCGGGGTGCCCGGGAGGGGTCAGGTGGTCGGCGAAAATCGGCGAGGTGAAGAGCGTCAGCGACACGGGAGAATTGTACGGTGACCATCCTGCTCTGGATACTGGCCGTCGCGCTCGTTGTCGTCGGCCTCGTCGGCGTCGTGATGCCGGCGATGCCCGGCCATGTTCTCATCCTGGCCGGCCTCGTCGTCGGGGCCTGGGCGGACGGATTCACACGCGTCGGCGTCTGGACGCTCGTCCTCATCGGGGCCATCTCGCTCGCCTGCTACCTCGTGGACTTCGCGGCGGCAGCCCTGGGCGCGCGCCATCTGGGCGCGAGCACGCGCGCCATGAGCGGCGCCGCGCTCGGAACCCTGTTCGGCTTCTTCCTGGGCCTGCCTGGGCTCATCATCGGCCCCTTCCTCGGCGCCGTGCTGGGCGAGCTGACGGTGACCAACGACTTCGCCAGGGCCGGCAAGGTCGGCGTGGCGGCCTGGATCGGCTTCGCGATCGGCGCGGCCGTCAAAGTCGGCATGGCGTTCCTCATGATCGCCATCTTCGTCGCGGCCTTCGTGTTTTGACTTTCGAACTCGCTTGTGTCGGTAATGTTGCCAACGATCGTTGCTTGCAGCATGGACCGCTTGGTCAGCGTGGCCTCGGCCGGAGCCGACCAACACAAGCGAGCTGTGGTGTAATGGGCGCATTATGCGCAGACTGACGGCGGCAGTTACCACGATCCTGGCCTCCGTCTGCATGCTGCCGGCTGCGCAGGATCCGACGATCGTCACGAACCCTCCCGAGTCGTTCGAGATGCGTGTGGTCGCGAGAGGGCTGGACGGCCCCTGGGAGCTCGCGTGGGGACCGGATCAGCAGTTGTGGGTCACGGAGCGGCGTGGCCGGCGCATCGTTCGGGTCAACCCGGCCGACGGCTCGAGGACGACGCTTGTCTCGATACCCGAAGCGCACCAGAGCGTCGGACAGGACGGGCTGCTCGGCATGGCCCTCCACCCCGATTTGCTTCGCGGCAGCGGCACCGACTACGTCTTCGTCGCCTTCACCTACGACGACGCCCCAGGACCGGAACTGGTGAGGAAGATGGCGATCCGCCGTTATCAGCTCGACCAGCGTGCGCGCGCGCTGACCGGTCCGACGGATGTGATGACCGGGCTTCCCGCCCACGACGATCATCTCGGCGGGCGCCTGATCATCGGCGCCGATCGCAAACTGTATCTTTCGATCGGCGATCAGGGGAGCAACTTCGGGAGCAACCGGTGCAACGCCAACCACGCCCAGGATCTGCCGACGTCTGCCCAGGTGCGGGCGAAGGACTGGTCGAGCTATCAGGGCAAAATCCTGCGCGTGGAGCTCGACGGGGCGATCCCGGCCGACAACCCGGAGATCGACGGCGTGCGCAGCCACGTCTTCTCGTACGGCCACCGCAACCCGCTTGGCCTCGTGTCTGGTGGAGGCTTGATCTACGAGACCGAGCACGGGCCGAACACCGACGACGAAATCAATCTCATCGAGGCCGGACGCAATTACGGCTGGCCGAACGTCGCCGGATACCGCGACGACAAGAGCTACACCTACGTCAACTGGTCAACTTCTACGCCGCGGCCGTGCAGCGCGCTGCCGCCTGCCGGCGCCGTTCCTCCTTCGGTGCTGACACAGTCGGAGACGGCCTGGAACCATTCGCGCTTTGCTCCCCCGCTGCGCACGTTCTTCACCGTCGAGAACGGCTTCGACACCAGTGCGATCGGCAGCGGCACCATCGCTCCGGGCGGCATCGATCTCTACACGTCCGATCGAGTGCCAGGCTGGCGAAACTCGCTGCTCGCGCTCAGTCTGATCAGGGGCGTGGTGTATCGGCTGCGTCTTGCTGCGGACGGACGCTCCATCAGCGCCCCGCCGGCCGAGATGTTCCGGACGGCAAACCGGTACCGGGACATCGCCCTCAACCCTGACGGGCGCACGATCTACATGGCGACCGACGTGGACGGTCCAAGCCGGGACGCGTCGGGCGCGCCGCGCAGCCTGTCCAACCCGGGGAGCATTCTCGAGTTCACCTACATGGGGAAATGACCATGAGTCGCGGACTTCGCATGTCGCGGCCGGTGCTCGGACCATGGCTCGCCGCGGCGTTCCTTATCGCGTCGACCGCCATGTTCGGAGCTCAGGCGCCCCAAGACCGGCTGCAGCTGCTTAAACGCGACGTCGTCGCCGAAGTGGACGCCCGTCGTCAGTTGACGCAGCAGATCGTGGACACGCTGTTCAGCTTCAGCGAGCTCGGGTTTCAGGAAATCGAGACCGAACGGTACCTGACCGGCATTCTCGAGCGGGAAGGGTTCACCGTGCGACGCGGGCTTGCCGGCATTCCCACCGCGTGGACGGCCACGTGGGGATCGGGCCGGCCGGTCATCGCGCTCGGCACCGACGTGGACGGCGTCCCAGGCACGAACCAGCGGCCTGGCGTCCTGACTCGATCCGAGATCGTCCCCGGCGCGCCCGGGCACGGAGAAGGACATAACTCGGGCCAGGCGGTCGTGGTCACGGCCGTCCTCGCCGCCAAGCGCGTCATGGAGCGCGAGAAGCTTTCCGGCACGCTCGTCGTCTGGCCAGGCGTCGCCGAAGAACAGCTCGCGACGAAGGCGCACCTGGTGCGGGCAGGCGTCTTCAAGGACGTGGACGTCGTGTTGTACTCGCACGTCGGTGCCGCGCTCGCCACGTCCTGGGGCGACACCAGCAGCAGCGGGCTCGTCTCGGTCCAGTACACTTTCGCGGGCTCGAGCTCGCATGCGGCCATCGCGCCGTGGCTGGGCCGCAGCGCGCTCGACGCGGTCGAGCTGATGAACATCGGCTGGAACTTCAGGCGCGAGCACCTCAGGCTGGCTCAACGATCGCACTACGTCATCACAAACGGCGGCGATCAGCCGAACGTCGTGCCCGCAAACGCGTCCGTCTGGTACTACTTCCGCGAGAACGACTACGACCGCATCAAGGAGCTGTGGGACCTCGGCGACACGATGGCCAGGGGCGCCGCGACGATGACGGCCACGACTGTCGAATCGCGTGTGCTCGGCTCGGCATGGCCGCTCCACGGCAACCGTCCCGTGGCGGAGGCGCTGCAGGCCAACATCGCATCGGTCGGGGTTCCCCCCTGGAGCGACGCGGACCAGCAGTTCGCGCGCGCGCTCCAGCGGTCTCTGGGCGTACCCGAGCGAGGCTTGGTCTCGTCTGTCGCGCCCGTCGTGTCAGGCGTCGAGCTCATTCCCGACAACACGAAGACGGGCGGCTCCTCCGATGACGTCGGGGACATCATGTGGAGCGTGCCGACGGCCACGCTGAACTTTCCGTCGAACGTCGGCGGGACGATCCAGCATCACTGGTCCAGCGCGATTGCGATGGCCACCCCCGTCGCCCACAAGGGCGCGACGCAGGGGGCCAAAGTGCAGGCGATGACCGTTCTCGATCTGGCATTGCGGCCCGATCTCGTCAAGGCCGCGCGAGACTACTTCGACACCGTGCAAGGCAAACAGCGGAAATATCAGCCGCTGCTTCGCCCCGGCGACCAGCCGGCCGTATGGCTCAACAAGGAAAGCATGGAGCGGTTCCGGCCCGAGCTCCGGAAGCACTATTACGACTCAACCAGGTTTGCGTCGTACCTCGATCAGTTGAGCGTGCCGTATCCGCCGGCGATGCCCGCATCGCCGCCAGCAGCGCCGCCGGCCGGGCGCTGACGAACGCTACTTCTTTACGAACTTCACGAGAGCGGCGTTCACCGAGTCGGCCACGTACAGCTCGTCTTTCGGGCTGACGGCAATCATGTGCGCTTCGCCGAACTCCCCGGGACCCTTGCCCGGCTTGCCCAGCGCCGCCAGCACCTTGCCGTTCAGGTCCATCCTGAGGACCTGCCCCGCGAATCCGTTCACCATGTAGATGTACTGGCGACCGATGTCGAGGCTGCACGGCAGCCCCTTGTATTTGATCTCCCTGACGAACGTACCCTCGGCGTCGAAGACCTGCACCCGCTGGTTCTCGCGGTCGGCCACCCAGAGCAGACCCTTGGCGTCGATGTCGATGCCATGCGCAACCTGGAACTGCCCGGGGCCCGAGCCTTTTCCGCCCCACGACTTGACGAAGCGCCCGCTCTTGTCGAACTTCAGCACCCGCGCGTCGCCGTTGGGACCCGGCGTGTGCCCCTGCACCACGAAGACGTCTCCGTTTGTCGCAATGGCGACGTCGTTCGGCTGGTTGAGCTTCTTCGAGCCGGCCGCCTCGTTCCACTCGCCCGCCTCGCCTCTCGTCCCGAGCGTCAAAAGGACCTCGCCCTTTGGATTCAGCTTCACCACGACATGGGCGCCGACGTCGGTCGCCCAGAGATTGCCGTCTCCGTCGATGCGAAGGCCGTGCGACCGGGTGAACATCTTGTCGCCGAAAGAGCGCACGAACGCGCCGTTCTGATCGAACTCGAAGAAGGCTGTCGCGCCGCGGGTGAGGACGTACAGGTGACCGCGCGCGTCGAACGCCACGCTCGCCGTCGCGCCCATCGTGACGCCCGCGGGAAGCGCGACTGGTGTCGGCGCCAGGACATAGTCCAGTTCGGGGGCTGCTTCCGGCACCAGCAACGCCGGATCCGACGGCCGCTGCGCGAGGACGGACGCGCCGAGCAGGACGATGACGACTCCGGCAGAAGCCCTTCTCATATGCCCCTCCATGAGATGGGCCGAAGTCTACCTGAAACGACGACGGCGTACGCTACTCGCTCCGAAACGCCACCACGGGATCGACACGCGCGGCGCGGAGGGCTGGCGCCGCCGACGCGAGGGCGGCAGTCAGTGCGAGCACAATCGCCACCGATCCGAACGTCACTGGATCGAGCGGCTCGACGCCGAACAGAAACGCCGAAATCGAGCGGCTGAGGGCCGCCGCGGCAATCAAGCCGATGACCGCCCCGGCGCCGACGACACGCGCGGCGCCGCCCAGGACGAGCCCGAGCACCTGACGTGTACTGGCGCCGAGTGCGATGCGGACGCCGAACTCGCGCACGCGCTGCTGCACCGAATAGGCGAGCACCCCAAATACACCTACCATCGCCAGCACGAGGGCGAGCGCAGCGAAGGTCAGCACGAGCATGGCGCGGAACCGGTGGCGGCCGGTCGCCTGCCGCGCGATGCCTTCGAGCGTGACGACGGTGCCGACGGCGAGCTGCCTGTCCACGCGCGCGATGGCACGGCGGATGTCCGGCGCCTGCGCCTTGGCCTCGCCCTCGGTGCGCACGACCAGGAACGCCTCGGTGTGCGGCACCTGCTGGTTGGGAACGTAAATCTGAATGAGATCCTCGGTTTCGTCCGGGCGTTCCTTCACCTGCCGGGCGACACCGACGATCTCGCGCGGGGCCGCATCACGGCTCGCGTTCACCAGAAGCCGGATCCCGAGGGGATTCCTGCCCTGTAGGTACCGCCTCACGAAGCCCTCGCTCACGATGCACACGGGCGATGCGTCGGCGCGGTCCTCAGCCGTGAAAGCCCGGCCTGCAACGATCGGAAGATCGAGCGTGCGGAAGTACGTGTGGCTCACGATCTGAAAGTCCGCCGACGAGCTGTCGCCGTCGGGTGCCGGCGGATCTCCGATGATCTCGAACGACTGACCGCCGAGCTGCGACCCGCCAAGCGGCAGCGACGTCGCCCACCCTGCGCTTCGTACGCCGGGAACCGCCTCCACCTCTCGCTCGACGCCATCGTAGAACTGCCGCCGCGAGTCGGCGGTGGCGTACCGGTTCCCCGGCAGGACGAAGTCGAGTGTCAGCACCCGCTCGTTCTCGGCCCGGTAGCCCTGGTCCGAGCTGTCGATGGCCAGCAGCGTCCGCAGCAGCAGGCCGGCGCCGCAGAGCACGAGCACGGCCGCCGCCACCTCCGCTGCCGCCAGCACGCGCCGGAACTGCCCGCCGCGGCCGGTGGCCGTCCGCCCTGTGGACGTCATCGCCTCCAGCAGCGACACGCTGGTCGCCTGCCAGGCTGGCGCCAGTCCGAACAGCACTCCGGTCAGGCAGGTCATTGCCACGCAGAACGCCACGACACGGCCGTCCACGCCGAGCTCGATGACGCTTGGCAACAGCTCCGCGGGCAGGAGCGACGGCGCCACAGCCAGAATTGCGGCACCGAAAGCGATGCCAAGCACACCGCCGGCCGCGGCCAGCGCCAGACTCTCGGTCATCAATTGCGCGACGATCCGCCGCCGCCCTGCGCCAAGCGCCGCGCGCACCGCCAGCTCCCGCGTCCGCACTGTTGCGCGCGCGAGCACGAGATTGGCAACGTTCGCGCAGCACAGGAGCAGCACGAAGCCGACGACGCCGAGGAACAGAATCGAGGTGAGCCGCAGCTCCCGGCCGATCAGCAGCTCGCGCATCGACGTCGTCGTGATACGGCGAGGCGATCGCGCGCCGGTCCGCGCGGCGAGCGTCTCGGCCAGCCCTGTGAGATCAGCACGGGCCGCCTCGATGGACGTGCCAGGCTTCAGGCGGCCGACGACCTGCAGGAATCGGCAGACGCCGCACTGCCCTCGCGTTGTGTCTTCGACGTCCGCACGAGGCCTCGGCAGCAGCACCCACACGCTCACCGGCTTCGGGACCACATCGTCGTCCCGGAAGACCGCGGGCCGGAACTGGAACGCCGACGGCACGATGCCGATGACGGTCAACGCGTTCCCACCCTCGAACGAGATGGCGCGCCCGATGATGGACGGATCGCCGGCGAAGCGCCGGTGCCAGAAACTCTCGCTCAGCACGACGGCGTCGGGCTGCACGATGGGATCGTCAGAGCGAAAGGTGCGCCCGAGGATCGGCGTGACGCCGAAGACGTCGAAGTACAGCGGCGTCACGGTCTGCGACGAGAGCAGCTCCGGTGTGCCGTCGGTGCCCATCAACGTCGGCCCTCCGCCGGCGGCGGGAATCCAGATCGCCGCCATCGTCTCGAAGGTGCGGTTCTGCGCCATCCACTCGTCGAAGTTCAGCAGCTCGATGCGGCTCCGGCCGCCTTGCTGCGGGCCGTGCTCGTCGATGAACACCAGGCGGTCGCCGTTGGCATATGGCAGCGGACGCAGCAGTACCGCATCGGCCAGCGCGAAGATCGCGCTATTGGCGCCGATGCCCAGCGCCAGCGTCAGCGCGGCGACCGCTGTAAAGCCAGGCGCCGCACGCATCTGGCGCAGCGCGCCCCTGACGTCCCGCTGCAGCTCGTCGACGAATTGGTGCAGCCGCATCTCGCGCTCTCGCTTTCGTCCAAGGTCTACACAGGTTCGTTTGAGCTGTCCGAGATCGCCGATGCGCGCCAGGACGATCTCGCGAGCGGTCTGCGGATCCACGCCGCGCTCGACCAGTTCGCGCGTACGCAGCTCGATGTGCATCGCGAACTCTTCGTCCACCTCCTGGTCGAGGGGCACCCGCCAGAGCCACGAACGAAGGGATCGTTTCATTGGTCCACGGTCCGGCTGAAGCCGGACACTACGTACTACTCGCTTCGAAAGGCCACGACCGGATCCACGCGCGTCGCCCGAAGCGCCGGCGCGGCGACGGCCAGGCCGGCCGTCAGAACGAGCACCAGCGGCACCAGCAGGAACGTTACCGGATCGAGCGGCGCGATTGGGTACACCAGTCCAGTCAGCCATCGGCCGAGCAGGGCCGCGCTCCCGAGCCCGATCGCGAGGCCGACCGCGGTCAGCCTCGCGGCGCCTCCGACGACGAGGCGCAGCATGTCGGTTGCGCTCGCGCCCATGGCGATCCGCACGCCGAACTCGCGAACGCGCTGCTGAACCGAATACGCAAGCACGCCGAAGACCCCCACCATCGCCAGGCACAATGCCAACGCCGCGAACGTCCCGACGAGCACCGCCCGGAAGCGCGGCCGCGCTGTCGCCTCGGAGGCCACGACCTCAATCGTC
>DASTDQ010000751.1:0-3182 GCA_035710305.1 Vicinamibacterales bacterium
AAGCCGCGCGTGTATCTCGCGGCGGCGGAAGCCCTGAATCTCTCGCCCGGAGAGGTCATGATGGTCGCCGCCCACAGCGACGACTTGCGCAACGCCGCTTCGAACGGCTTGCGCACGGGTCACGTCGGCCGGCCTGGCGAGAACGGACCCGGCACAGGAGAACGCGCGCCACGCGTGCCCGTCGACGTGGCCGCGCGCGATTTCAACGACTTTGCGGACAAGCTGGGCGCGTAGCCTGCAAACTACGAATACGGGACCCACGCCGGCTGTTGGCTACCGGCGACCGGCAAGATGCGGTATCTTCTTCGTGGGGTAGGACATGACGAAGGTCGATCGCGCGCGGGTACTCTGGTTGATGCTCGTTGTGGTGCTCCTGGCCGCCGCGCCCGCCGCCGCGCAGCCGGGCCGGCCGCAGATACCGCCGGATCTGGCCGGGGAGTGGCGCCTCGAGAACAACGAGGAAGACACGACGGCCCAACCGCCGCTCGGCAACTATCTCGGTATCCCGTTCAACGACGCGGGGCGCCAGCGTTCCGACACGACAGCCGAATCGCTCTGGGGCACGCCGGAATACCAGTGCCGGCCGCACTCGGCCCCGCACCAGTGGCGCGGCCTCGGCGGCGCGCGCATCCTGAAGGAACAGGATCCGTTGACGCGCAACGTGGCCGTCTACCACATCCAGTTCATGCGATCGCTCGACCGTCCCGTGTTCATGGACGGGCGCCCGCATCCGCCGGCCTGGGCGCCGCACAGCTGGACGGGCTTCTCGACCGGCGAGTGGATCGGCAACACGCTCAAGATCACGACCACGCATCTCAAGGACGGGTATCTCAAGCGCGGCGGTCCCCAGACGAGCGACATGTACAACATGACGGAGTTCCTCACGCGTCATGACGAGATCCTGACGATCGTGACCGTCGTGGACGACCCGATCTACATGGACGAGCCCTACGTCGAGTCCACGACCTACGTCATCGACCCCACGGCAAGCGTCGCCATGGAGACCTGCAACTCGTCCGCGTTCGCCGAGAACGGCGGCTCGAACCGGCACTGGGTGCCACACTTCCTCCCCGGCCAGAACACCGCGTTGAAAGACTGGTTGAAGCGTGACGACTGGGTGCCCGAGCAGGCGGCACGCGGCGGTGTGAAGACGATTTATCCCGAATACCGATCGACGCTGGGCGGCTCGGTCAGCGTGGCGAACCTGAAGGTCCCGATGTCGCGTTCGGCCGTGTCGATCGAGCAGAAGATCGCCGCGCAGGGCCCGAGGGACGGCGAGGTCCATGTGCTGCCGGTCCAGGGAAACGTCTTCATGCTCGTCGCCGACGGCACCAACATCGCGGTGTCGGTCGGGAACGAAGGCGTGATGATGGTGGACACCGGATCGGCGAAGATGACCGACAAGGTCCTCGCCGCCGTCAACCAGATTGCGAACTCGGTCACCGCGTCGGCGGCGACCAACCGCTGTTTTGGCGCGGTCTGCCCCGGCGTCTGGGGCTGGTCGAGTCCGTACATGAACTCCGTGATCAGCTCGCCGGCGCCGCCGAGGCCGCTTCGCTACATCATCAACACGAGCGCCGATCCGGATCGGGTGGGCGGCAACTCGAAGGCCGCCACATCGGGCTTCTTCCCGCGCGGCGGCGCATTTGGCGGGGCGGTCGAGAGCATCGGCCAGCAGGCGTCGATCATCGCCCATGAAAACGTGCTGAACCGGATGAGCGCGCCCGCCGGCAAGACGCCGCCGATGCCGAACACGGCGTGGCCCACTGACACCTACTTCGACGAGTTCCACAAGCTGCCGGAGTATTTCAACGGCGAGGCGGTGATCGTCCATCACGCGCCGGTGGCAACGACCGATGGCGACAGCATCGTGTTCTTCCGGCACTCCGAGGTCATCAGCGCCGGCAACCTGTATTCGACGGTGAGCTACCCGGTGATCGACGTGCCGAAGGGCGGCACCGTTCAGGGCGTGATCGACGGGCTGAACAAGATCCTGGACATCGCGGTCGCCGAGTACCGCGCCCAGGGCGGCACGTGGATCATTCCCGGCCGGGGACGCCTGTCGGACACGGCCGACGTCGCCTCGTACCGGAACATGCTGACGATGGTTCGCGACCGCGTTCGTGACATGATCAAGAAGGGTATGACCCTCGATCAGGTGAAGGCCGCCAGGCCGACGATGGACTTCGACGGGCGGTACGGATCGACCACGGGTCCGTGGACGACCGACATGTTCGTCGAGGCGGTGTTCACGAGCCTCAAGGAGAAACAGTGATGCGTAGAGTGCTTCTGCCCGTCATCGCCGGAGTTCTGCTCGTTGCGTCAGCCGCCTTCGCACATCACTCGTACGCGGCGACCTACGACACCAGCAAGGAAATCAAACTCGAGGGCAAGCTGGTGCAATTCACCTATCGCAACCCGCACTCGTTCGTCACGATTCAGGCGCCCGACGAGAGTGGGACGCTGCAGCGATGGTCCATCGAGTGGGCCGGCACTGCGGCGCTCGACAACCAGGGCGTCAAGCGCGACGCGCTGCGGGTCGGCGACGCGGTCGTCATCGTCGGCCGTCCATCCAGGGTGCCCGGCGAGTATCGCGCGCTGATGGTCAGCCTCAAGCGGCCGCTCGACGGCTTCGCGTGGGGCGCGCGGACGGGTGAGATTGTTGACTAGACTCCCCGTCATTGTCGTCGCGGCGCTGGTCCTCGCGGCTCCGATCGCTGCGGCCGCGCAGCGGGGAAGGGGCGGCGCGCCAGCCGCCCCGCAGGCCGCACGCGAGGCCGCGCCGATCGATCTGACGGGCTACTGGGTCTCCGTCGTCACCGAGGACTGGAAGCTTCGGATGGTGACGCCCAGGAAGGGCGTCTACGACACGCTCACGCTCAACCCCGCGGGCCGGAAGGTGGGCGACGCGTGGGACCCGGCCAAGGACGAGGCGGCCGGCGAGCAGTGCCGGGCCTACGGCGCCCCGGCCATCATGCGCATCCCCGGACGGCTGCACATCACGTGGCAGGACGCGAACACGCTCAAGATCGATACCGACTCCGGGACGCAGACGCGCCTCTTCCGCTTCGGGGCGCCGCAGCCGTCTGCCGAGCCGTCGTGGCAGGGCGACTCGACCGCTCAATGGCAGCTCGGACCGGCGCGGCGAGGGGGGCCTCGTACCGGGAGCTTGAAGGTCGTGA